>JAISCO010000385.1 GCA_031265535.1 Spirochaetaceae bacterium
ACGCTCCGCGTTAGCATCCAGAAATGGAGTTTTGCTTTGCCGCGATTCATCGCGCTTTCTTCCCAAGCTCAACGCAGTTGAGTCGCAAATTTGCGCGCAAACTTGTTTGCGCCGTTGTGAGCGGAGCGGCGACTCCTCCCTCCTCCCTCCTCCCTCCTCCCTCCTCCCTTCTTCCTTTTTCCTTTTTACCTTTTCCTTTTTACATCCTCATTCCTCACCCCTCATTGTTAATTGCTAATTGCTAATTGTTCTTCTTTTCGTTTCAGCGCCCCCATGCCCTGCAAAAAATTGTATGAGCCTTGAAGTTCGCTCTAAAAAACAATTAGATTCATAGTTGAAGCTGTTTCAAAACTTCAGTTTTGAGGGGGATAGGCTCTGCTTGTCCAGCAACCGTGGATTTACGTTGGTTCGGAATTACCAAATGAAGCCAAAATAGAGTTGTTCGGAAACCACAGTTTCCGCAAGCCAAACTGTGTTTGGCTATATTTCGCTTAAAAACCGCAATATGCGGCTCATTCCGCCATGCATTTTGCGATACTTGCAAGCGTTCTATTTGGTTAGCGGACAACTAGCGATGAATCGAAGCTTCATCGTGAATTAGGTTCACGATGTCGAACAAGTCCAATGTAAAGAGGCAAAAAAATTATGTTTAACTCGAAAGTTTTTTTTAGCGCTTTCAAGTATTCGCTTCCGGTACTTTTAGGGTATCTCGCCATAGGTACAGCGTTTGGTTTGCTGATGTCTAATGCCGGCTATTCATGGACGCTTGCGTTGTTGATGAGTGTCGTAATGTACGCGGGCGCCGGGCAGTATATTGCTGTCGGCCTCTTTGCGTCCGGCGCGAGTCTCGTGGAGGCCGTCATTGTTCAATTTGTTGTCAACGCGCGGCATATAGCCTACGGTATAACAATGTTTAAGAAATTTAACGCGGCGGGTATCTGTAAGCCCTATATGATTTTTGCGTTGACGGATGAAACTTTTGCGCTGCTATCGTCAACTGATGTTGACGCTTCAACTAATGCGTCAAACGATGAGTCAAGCGGTATCCGTGAACGCGGTTTTTTCATGTTGTATGTCTCTGTATTGAATCAGTTGTACTGGATAACGGGAACTCTTATAGGGGCCTTTGCCGGTGTGTTTTTACCATTTAATTTTGAAGGCGTCTCGTTTGCGCTTAGCGCCTTGTTCATTGTGCTGATGATTGAACAGGTTTTGCGCGTAAAAAAATTTATGCCGTTTGTTATTTCGGCGGCCGCTGCCATACTTGCCGCGGTAATACTGCCGGCTCGTGTTTCGCTGCTTTCGTCTTTGATAGCCGCGCTTGCTGTTGTTCAGTTTTTTTCTACTACAAAACCGGCGCGGAAGGAATCATAAATGTTGTCCGTAACAGAAACTATAATCTATACATTTGTTATGGGCGCCGTAATTTTTTCTTGCCGCGCCTTTCCGTTTATATTTTTCCGCGGTATAAAAACAAATGATAAATGGGGCAAATTTTTTCTGTTTGTTGAAAAAACCGCCCCGCCGATAGCAATGACGGTTCTATGTTTTAACGCGCTCGCTATACCTGTTAAAGAAAATTTTGATTTTGCTCTGCCTACGCTTTTGGCAGCCGCCGTTACAGTCCTGCTGCATATTTGGAAACGAAACGCTTTGCTGAGTATTTTTAGCGGTACCGCCCTTTTTATGCTGCTTCAGCGCTTTTCTTACACCATTTTGCTGTAATTCCCCCGCCACCCACCAGTGGGTTTCTCATACGCTCCGCGTTAGCGTCTTGCCGCCGCTCGTTGGCGGCGGAGACGTGTTTACTTCGATAACGGCGCTTTCAAAGTTTTGCCTTCTCTTCGATAATTCGTGTTAATTCGCATCGCCATTTATGGCGCAATTTGTGGCTCATTTTTCCATTCAGGATGGCGGCGGAGAAGCGTTCACTTCGATAGCAGCGATGGGAAAAAAGAAATGTCCACTTTTCATTGTTCATTCTTTACTTTTTACTTTTTACCTTTTTACCTTTTTACCTGTTCCTCACTGCTAATTGCTCAACGCATAGCGTTGAACTGAACGCGCTATGCACGTTCAGTTTGTAAGATTAGGAAATGCCAATGTTCGCTATTCGGGCTATTCGCCGCCCGTGTCATTCGTCTTTGCCGGAAAACGGATCACCACGATGCCGCTGTGCCCGCTGCCGCCCGGCATCTGTGGGTTTTTCCCTGCTGACCCCCCATCGCCATAGTTTGCACCAGACGCACCGCTAGCAGGGCTATTCGTACCGCCGCCATTGCCGCCGCGCGAAAACTCTGTCGTCCCCCCGGTAACGGAACTGACCCAGGAAGTATCCGAAGGCACTGTCCATGGAGCGCCACCGCCAGGGACCACAATATTACCGATAGCGGAGTTTCCACCGGCATTGCCCTGCTGTTCGGTCGCGCCTCCCGCGCCGACCGTTATCGTGACGGAACCGGCTTCCAGCGTCAGAGGTTTTCCGGTTTCATTTTCATACAGCAGTCCACCCGCACCGCCGCCGCCCGCTACGATAAGGTAGTCGGCTATAACAGGAATACTGGGGGTGGTAAAAAAGTTTAGCGTACCGCTCGTTATGAATGTGTGTACCTCGTAATACTGATTACCGTCTTTTATAATGCTTACGCCGTTGCCGGCGCCTGTTTGCGTTGCCCAGTAACTTGCCGGGTAATTTGCGTCAACGATTTTTTTGAATTTCAGGATAAAATCCTTTCTATAATCGCCACCGTTAACGCTTTTCGTTGATGTAATCTTCACGTCTGAATAAAAAGCGTAGATGTTCTGGTTATCAGGATATGTAAGCGTCCATTCGGTGCCCGGCCCGCCTGGGTAAAGATCGCCGGAACCGGTCTTGCTTGCCGCCAACTCAACCCCTTCCCCACTCGAACTTGCGGCAATAGTAATGATGCCGTAAGGAACGGTAATCGTCTGCCCGTCTTGAACCGGTATTGTAGGTACCCATTCGCTATTTTCGCTGCTTGAAAGCTCTATGGACTTTAGCGTAAGGTCGGGCGCGTAGCTTACGGTAAAGGTGTATGTATTTATCTTGGGGTCAGCGTTAGGCTGGGAAACCGTTATCGTATAGTCGGTCTTGCCTTAGGTAAGCGTGTACTCCCAGCTTTCGCCCCCTGCTTCAGATGTTGGCGCTATTGATACCTCCGCCTGCGGGTCTTCGGGTATCGCTATAATACTGAATTTCTGATCCGGATTTGTCGGAAAAATGTGGGGAATCTCCGCGGTGTAATTGTTTTGCAAATATATAAGGTCAGGTGTGACAGTCGAGCTTACGCTGACATTAAGAAATTCAAGATAAGCGCTTTTTGTCGGGGTCTGGCTGAATGTTCCGCTTATTGTTACATCCCCCGTCGGCATACTGAATCTCCACTGGTTAGCGGCAACTTTGGTAGGCAGTATCGGGCTTCCGCCGATTTTAATTGAAATGCTATTTAAATACCAAGGGTAGACGGATTCATCGCCGCTTTCGCTGGAGCTGCCCCCCCCCCCCCCCTCTTTCAACGCTTCGAGGGCTGCATCTGTGCCGTTCCATTCCGAAGCTGGCGCCGGAGCCGCGTTTACGATTATTGACTGCCCCGCATTGGCCTTGATACGGCTTGCTTTAATCGAGCCATTTCCCGTGCCCGCAACGCTTATGGTGTATGAGCCTGTTGTCCCGTCATCACCGGCTAAATCCAGCGGCCCTTAGACTGCCGAACATGAAACGATTACCGCCATGGCGGCTATGGCACGCACGCACGCATGTGTCAACGTTCAGTAGAAATGAGGAATGAGGGAACAAGTCTTAGCTTATCGCCAGCTTACAACGCGGCGATTTCATCGGGGGAAAGACCCGTCGACCGGGCTATTTTTTCGACGGGATCGCCGAGGGCCTTCAAGGTTCGGGCGACTTCCTTTCGTCCTTCCTTTC
>JAISCO010000070.1 GCA_031265535.1 Spirochaetaceae bacterium
GATGCCGTTATTGATACGGTCTGCAAAAACTTTCCGTTGAATGTTATGTATTGGGTAAAAAACGACGATGCCTATGAAGTCCTTGACGGCCAGCAGCGGACAATTTCAATCTGCCAGTACGTCAATGATGAATATAGCATAAAAGACATTTATTGGCATACTCTTACCGGTGATCAAAAAGAACAAATTTTAAATTACAAATTGATGATTTATTTTTGCGAAGGGACAGACAGTGAAAAATTGGACTGGTTCCGCATTGTCAACATAGCCGGAGAAAAACTATTTGAACAGGAATTGCGTAATGCGGTTTACACCGGAACTTGGCTTACCGATGCGAAACGAAAATTTAGCAAATCTGGTTGTGCCGCTTATAATCTTGCCAAAGATTATATAAATGGAAACGCAATACGGCAGGATTTTCTGGAAACCGCCCTTGACTGGATCAGCGGCGGAAAAATTGAAGACTATATGTCAAAAAACCAGCATGAGCCTAACGCAAATGAATTATGGCTCTATTTTCAGAGTGTAATACATTGGGTGCAAGTCGTATTTCCAAATTATCGAAAAGAAATGAAAGGCATTGCATGGGGTGAGCTTTACAATAAGTTTGGCAAAGAAAAATTTGATTCCGTTGAAATGGAAAAACAGATTAAAACCCTGATGATGGACGACGATCTTACCAAAAAGTCCGGCATATACCCCTATTTGCTTACCAAAGACGAAAAATATTTAAATATACGAACCTTTACCGACAGCCAAAAACGGGCAGCTTATGAAAAACAGAATGGCATTTGCCCCATTTGCGGGGAACAGTATGAAATAAACGAAATGGAAGGCGATCACATAACGCCGTGGTCCGAAGGTGGTAAAACCCAGCCGGACAATCTGCAAATGCTCTGCAAGGACTGTAACAGAACAAAAGGGAAAAAATAAATATATCATGGTTTGAGAGGAGGGATAGAAACAAGCCACAAATTACACTAATCATGCTAAGCAAAATTTGCGTCGACATACGGCGCAATCTGTGTAATCTGTGGCTAAGTATCAAGCGGCGTTTCTACGCCCCCGCCTCTCCCCAATCCCCGCAGTCGGGCAGTCCTCATTGCTAATTCCTCACTCCTCATTGTTAATTGCTAATTGTTAACTGTTAATTGCTCACTGCTCACTGCTAACTGTTAACTCTGTTAATTGCTAACTGCTCACTCCTCACTCCTCATTCCTCATTGTTAACTCTGTTAACTGCTAACTGTTCTATTGGTCTACATGGATTTCGCCGAGCTGCTCAATATCAATGTCGTTTGTGATTTCACGCACGGACAGCACGACAAGTTCCGGCAATTCGCGTTCCGTGGATTGCTTTACAAGAAAGCGGGCCTGCTCGGAACATAGAATGACCGGCGGCGACCAGCCCTGGGCGCGGACAGAGGCAATAGCGGCGGACAAACCCCTTATCCACGCGGCGTGCGTTGGCGGGTCCATCGCGCAAATCTTGCCGGATGCGGTCTGTACGGCGCTGTCGACAATCTTTTGCTCAAATTTATGGTCTATCGTCAGGACGCGGAGCTTGCGGTCATCGTCCGTGTATTGCAGGCAGATTTGCCGACCCAAGGCCTGCCGCGCCTTTTCGGTGAGGAGCTGGACATCCTTTGATATTGGCGCAAAATCGGCAAGCGCCTCCAGTATGGTAACCATGTTGCGGATAGAAACCTGCTCGTACAACAGAGCCTGCAGCACCTTTTGTATCTCGCCCAGACTAAGATTCCGCTGCGCGTCCTCTACTACCGCCGGATAATCCCGCTTAATATCATCAAGTATATGCTGAGTATCCTGCCTTCCCAGAATTTCCGCCGCGTGAGTCTTGATAATCTCGGTAAGATGAGTGGCTATGATAGACGGCGGGTCAATCACGGTATAACCGGCCCGTTCCGCCTCGTCGCGGTGTTCCTCGTCAACCCAAATCGCCGGTAACCCGAATGCCGGATCTATGGTACGCTCGCCCGGTATATTATCCCTAGCGCCGCCCGGATTGATGCAAAGATAATGCCCCATGCGTATCCTTCCGCGCCCGACTTCCGCCCCCTTTATTTTGAAGCAGTATTCCACCGGATCAAGCGCCATGTTATCAATTATCCTGATTTTGGGAATCACAAGTCCCAAATCAAGCGCCGATTCACGGCGGAGACGCTGGACACGCTCCAAAAGTTCCGCTCCCTTGTCCTTGTCAACAAGCGGCACAAGCCCGTAGCCCAGTTCAAGCGAAAGCGGGTCAAGCGGGACAATGGGCGGAATCTCCCCTGAATCTTCCCGCTGCTTTTTCGCGGCGGCCTCGGCGGCAGCGGCTATTGCGGCAGGCCGCTCCCGTTTTTGATCGCGGCTTAGCCGGAACGAAAAAAAGCCCAGCAAAAGAGCCATAGGAAGCAGCACATACCAGGGAAAACCGGGAATGAACGCCAGAATAAGAAGCACTGCGGCGCCTATAAGATAAATACGGGGCTGCCGCGTAAATTCAGTGGAAATATCATCGGCAAATGTGCCGGTAGAGACTGAACGTGTTACTATGATACCGGTAGCGGTCGAGATTAAGAGGCTTGGAAACTGGCTCAAAAGACCGTCCCCGATAGAAAACGCTATATATACGCCGACAGCTTGACTCAAACTCTCGCCGTGCAGCACAGTCCCTATGATGATGCCGGCAATAATATTAACGGCAGTAATGAATATACCGATTTTCACGTTTCCGGAGATAAATTTACTCGCGCCGTCCATCGCGCCGTAAAAACTAGATTCCTGTTCAATCTCGTCCTTGCGCCGCTTCATCTCTTCTTCCGTGATAGCGCCGGAATTAAACTCCGATTCAACGGCCATCTGCTTTGCCGGCATCTTATCCAGCGTAAACCGCGCGGCAACTTCGGCAATGCGCGTAGAACCCTTTGTTATAACGACAACCTGCACCGCAATCAGCACGATAAAAATTACAAAACCGATGACAAGACCATCCGTTCCGCCGGAACCCACCACAAAAGTCGAAAAGGCGCGTATCATTTTGCCGTCAAAATTCTCGCCCTGCGCCAGAATAAGCCGTGTCGAAGACACATTCAACGCAAGCCCGAACACGGTAAGCACCAGCAGCATTGTAGGAAACACGCTAAAATCGGTCGCCTTTTTTGTATACAGCACGATTAACAGCACAAGCAGTCCCATAATCAGGTTCACCGCCATCAGGCTGTCTAAAATAAAAGTCGGAATAGGGATGATCATCATCATAACAACGGCAACCACGCCCGCCGCGATAAAAATATCCCCCTTGTCCCCAATCGCCGCCGCCATTCCACGCGGCGTATTCAATGCGGCATCAGCCATAATTCCTCCCAAATCTACAAAAACTCTATTTTAAGAATCTATTTTTAAAAACTAAAATTCCCCTAAACCGTCCGCCTAAATCAATTAAGAGGGGGAAGCGCATTGATCCCAAATCGTCAAAATTTTGCGCGCATAGCAAACTTTTTCGACGCGGCTCCCCCCGCCCAAAAACGGCACGCGAACCAGTGAGCGTGTGTGAGTATGTGGCAGCATGGCGTAGGCCCCAAAAACTTACTGTTACATGCCGCTTAAAGGCCGCGCTCCAAAGGTTTTTGCTTTC
>JAISCO010000250.1 GCA_031265535.1 Spirochaetaceae bacterium
TTGACGTTACCGCAAACTTTATAGTAAACTCATAACATTGCTGAAAATGGTATGATGTAAAAACGGGCAGTAGCGCAGTTGGTAGCGCGCTTGGTTCGGGACCAAGAGGTCGCCGGTTCAACTCCGGCTTGCCCGAAATGTTTACGGTAATTTTTCTATGAGCCGGCCTTCCCGCAGATAGAATAGATACGCTCTTGTTTTTTTTGAAAAAAGATTTTCTACGGCGCGTGAATATACGTCAAGCTGTTCATAGTGTTTTTCAGGATTGATTACAGTGTCGGTTTTATAATCAATTATATACATTTCATTTTCATACTCAAACAGCAGATCTATTACGCCGGAAATATATGTTTTTTTTCCAGCTTCTTCGTATAAACTCAAGAAGGCGTACTCTGTTTTTCTAAACGGAGAAGTCAAACTTTTTTTTCCAATATCGCTGTCAAAAAAAACGGAAGCGTACCGGTTTACAAGTTTTTCAGCCTCATCATTTCCGGCGTTACTGCTGCCGAAAGCGCCGCTGTTAAAGCGTTCCTCAATTACACGGTGCACCAGAACGCCAAATTCGGCCGGCGTAAAGCCTGAATTCTCAAAAAAGCCGTTGCTGTCTTTAATCCGGTCAGAGGCGCTTACATCCCCGGCATCTGTAGGCATGGATTTTTCGCTGAGGTAATCATGCAGACGGCTTGCCTGTTTTCTTGTGATAAAAACTTCAGGCTTTACGGTTTCCGGCGTAATAGAGTATTGCTCCGCGGCGGCTTCCGCCTTTTCGAGCATAGAATTCATGCCGCCGCGTCTTACCATGCTGTAAGACGCGGCGGCTGCGCGAATTTCAGTTCTTGTTCTGGCCGCTATATCCTCGAATGAGAAAATGCCCTCTTTACTCAAAACAGATTCTAAACCCAAAACAGGTTCTAAAAGATCAAGAAAACTTTTTACGCCGGTATTTTTTGAATTTTTAACACCGGTTAATACAAGCGTATCTTCCGCCCGCGTCATGGCGACATACAAAAGACGGCGCAGTTCCGCCTCCTCTTTCTGCTTTTCCGTATTACGCATCAGTTCAAAAAAATAGTTTCCATCAACTGCCGCCGGAAAATTTTCAGGAGGATTCAGATTAAGCGACACTCCCCACTCATGACTGTACGCCGCAATACCTGAGTTTTTTACATTTTGTCCGTGAGCGCCGCAGCCGTAAATAAATACAATCGGGAATTCCAAACCCTTGCTTTTATGTATTGTAAGAATTTTAACGCCATGCCGCCTTTCAAGCGGCAAATCAAAGTCCTGCAATCTTTCTTTTTTCAGCGCGATTGTGTCCAGATAATCTATAAAATCCGCAAGCGTTTTTCCGCGTGTATCATTGATACGCGCCAATTCAAATAAATAATCATATATTTCATTGTAAACCTGAGCTTCCCGCGACCAAAGCGTATCGTATCTGTAGGCATAATCATACCACAATTTTGTAATAAGCCCGGCGCAGCTTAAATTCTGTTCACGTATTCCACGCGATAATTTATGATAAATATTTCCCGCCCGCCTATAAAGCGCCCTCTCGGATTCCGGTAAATAATCTTCAACAACGGCATCGAACGGCGCGCCTGAAAATTTTAGCATACAAATTGTCAGCGTTATATCGCTTAAACGCGCAAACGGAGAGCGCAAAACGGCGGCGTATGCGCTTTTGTCTTTTGGATAAACCAAAAGGCGCAAAAAATTGCATATATCATTCGCGGGCGCGTCAATAAAAAGCGCCGCGCAGTTTTCCGAATTGTACGGTACGCCGAAAGCGCGGAATTGTTTTTCAAGATTATGCTGGAGACTCACGCTGCGTTCCAACACGGCAAAATCACTGTATGTACAGGCGCGGTTTACGCCGTTTTCTTTGTCCCGTATCTGATACGCGCCGTCTACCATGCGCCTTATTTTTTCCGCGACAAAAGCCGCTTCAACATCTTCCGCGCCGCATTCAGCGTCATCACTCAAAGTATTTTTATCAAACAGGCATATATAAGCCCGCTCTGTCTGCGCCGCGCCGGCTAAAACCGCCGCGTCAATCGCCTCCGGCGCGCTGAGCGGTTCATACTCCGCCTCAAAATCCGGCATTGCGTCATTTTTTTCAACAAAAACTTCGCTGAATATGCTGTTAAACGTTTGTATAAGCTGCCTACAGGAACGATAATTTATTTTTAGTCTGATATTTTTTTCAATCGCGCCGCTTAATTTTTTGAAAACCGATACATCCGCGCCGCGAAACCTGTATATTGACTGTTTTTGATCACCCACAAAAAATATATTTTCATTACCCAGCAAAAACAATAATTCACGCTGTAATTCATTGTTATCCTGAAATTCATCAATCATTATCGCTTTTATTTTTTCTTTGTATATATTTCGTATGTCGGATTCATTTTTCAGTATAGTCAGCGCCAGCTCGGCGACATCGTTAAAAGTCATCATTCCCGATATGCGTTTTTGTTTATTAAAATCTTCCTGAAATTTATTTATCAATAAAAAAATATCACGTATAGTATCAAACTGTAGTATCATTGCCGCTATTTTAATCATTTGCGGATAAACCATGTCCTTAAAATTATCATGAACTTCACGAATCAGCTCCATGCCGCCCGCATTTCCAACTTTTCGCAAAGAGTTAATTTTTGAGATTTCTTTTATAAAACTACAAAAAGCTAGACGCTTTGTTTCGGCTGCCCCGACAGAATCATCCGTTGAAAACAGGGTTTCTACCGCCGGACACGCAAGGTTTAATTCACTATTAAACAGCGCGTAAAATCTTTGATATGTTGCCGTTTTAACATTTTTAACTCCGGGCAATTCATCTCTTATAAGCGCAATCATCGCCTCTAGATCTGTCGAATAAAAACGCCATTTTTCAGATAATTCAGCCTGCTGTTTTTCTATATAATCGTCAAAAGGCAGCGGATTTGTAATAGACCCATACCTTATTACAATCTCCGCAAATAAATTGTGGGAAATATCAAGTATCTTGTTATCGGCAATCAGCGCCTTTATTCCCGGAGCTTCGCGGTTATCCAAAACAAAAGAAAGAGCGGCCTCTTTTGCCATGCCGGAAACCATGGCCGCGTCTGTAACAAAATCGTTTTTTATTCCATAACGCGCGGAAGCAAGAACGCAAATTTCGGCGCAAAAAGAATCGAGCGTCTGTATTTTTGCTTTGTGAAAGTCCTGCACGGCATTACGCGCCGCCGCGTTTTTTTCGCCTGAAAGCAGTTTGTATATGCGGCTGTACATTTCATTTGTTGCTTTGTTTGTAAATGTCAGCGTTAGAATTTCGTCAACTTTGCAGCCTTTTTCAATCACAAGATACGCGAAACGGGACGCTAAAACTTTTGTTTTGCCGGAACCTGCCCCCGCGGTTACAACAACATTGGAAAGCGCCGTTACAGCTTCAAGTTGTTCCGCGTTTAAGCCGCCAAGTATTTTTTCAACAGACATAAAATCTTTCCTTATGTTAATTGATGTTTAACTGTTTCATTGGAGTTTAACTTTTTCATCCGAGTTTAACGAAAAAGTAGAGCGGCATATTTTTTTGTAAACACATACCGCGCAGACTTCAAACGCAACGTCATTTTTCTTAAAATCGAGTGTTGTTATTTTTCTATGATAATCGTCCAGATACGCTTCGAGCGCCTCCATTGACGGTTGATACTTATCTCTGGTCATCTTTTCGCCGTCAATAATTTTTCGCGCCTCATGTTTTGTAATGCTAAAGAATACCGCCTTTGTTACCGGAACGCCGCGGGTTTCTTCGTACAGTTTTATATATACCGGCATCTGAAAATCCAGAAGCCTGCCGTCGTCAGTCAATATACATGCATTTTTCGCAGGTATTCCGCCGGTTTTATAATCAATAATGCAGGGATCGCCTTCCGCAGAAACCGATACCATATCCAGTCTGCCGTTTAGAATGAAATCCGCATACACTATCTTTTTTTCCGCTTCAAGCTCTGAAATCGAGTATCCGTCAAATTCTTTTCCTTCAAGTTCCAGCAGCTCCGATATATGCCGCCTTATGCCTTTTACCATAGCGTTGATCAGCGGGGCGCAGAGCGGCCCGCTGAAGGCCTTGTATTCCGCCGCCGCCTGTCTTGTGTAGAAATCAGCCCACGATTTGTATTTTTCTATATTTGAAACAGAAAAAATCATATCTTCATTTTTTATACGCTCAAACAGATTGAACAATATTGTATGGAAAAGCATTCCTTTGGATTTATCGTCAAGAAGACGCGCCTCCAACACTTCTTCATCTATTTCAAATATATTTTCAAAAAGCCAAAAAACCGCGCACTTATAAAATGATTGCAGGCCGGTGGCGGAAACACGGAGTCTGCCATTTTCGTATTTTTTTTCAGCGATAGCGGAACGTAAAATGTCCGCGGCGGTCGTTTCACTGTCTGCCGCGGCGGCAAATGAAGTGTTAATCAAATTGAAAGTTTTTGCTCCAAGCGCGTTTTTCCAAAAATAAAAACCGGTTTTTTGAACAGGAAAAAGCCTCGCGGGGAACGGATTGTCAGGATCCGGCCACCAGTTTTTTTCTTCAATGTATGCGTCCGTACAAATAATGTTTTGCGTAAACTCGGCGCAATTATCGTTAAAAAAACTATGCGGTATATTCCAGCCGGAAAAGCTAAGCGAAGACGCGCTGTACCAGACATAAGATTTTGGCGGAAAATCTGTGTTATAGGCACGGAAAAACGCTGCTGACGCATCGTAATCTTCTTCGATTAAACATAGTTTTTTCCGTTTATCCGGACGCAAAAACTTTAAGCTGCGGTATATAACCGCGCTGTTCTTTTGATTCGCGTTCAACACAAAATGAGCGGAAAACGGCGCGGCTGCCGCGACTTTATACTGAAAAACATTTACGCCGCTTTCCTCACGCTCCGGTACATACTGACGTTCATTCAGCAGATCGATATAAAATGACAATACGTTTGAAATAGTAATATCTGGAATCATTTTTTGTATCTGTATGAGTGATGATAATTCTTCGATACAGCGGGCAATTACGTCATAACATTCGGTTGAACAAACGCTTTTTAAGAATAAACTTGTTCCATTATCATCGTCCCATGCGCCGCGAAAAGCAAAATAGTGTTTTCGTATATCGTCAAAACTTTTTGAATTAACTATGCCGCGTAATTTATATTTTATGTCTTTATAGTATGAATAAAGCCCCGACCTTTCCATACGAAATGCTTCTTCCCAAACATCTTTTAACACGCCGTTTTCGTGATAACTCGAAACACAGTTATTCTCGATGCCAAAACGTATCAAACTTTCATTTTTTTCAGGGCTGCGCCAGGGAAGATGATTGTTCAGCAGCAGAGCCTTCAGTGATGAAAAAGAAAAATTATTATCCACGCAGTCTTTTACAAGAGTGAAAAAACTGCCCGCGCCATAACGCGACAAGGGCTTACCGGAACGCGGGTGCAGCGGCACATCGTAAAGAGCGGCTTCGCGTTTTATGTACGGTTCCAGAGTTTCAAGTTCCACGGCGCTTATCGCTATATCTTCGTAAGGTATTTTTTCTTCTTCGTACAGACGCCGTATTTCAAGTATTGCCGCGCGAAGTTCCTCGCGGCTGGACTCGAATTGATAAAGGGCATTTACTTTCACGTTCTCATCAATTTTAATTATATGGATGTTGTGGGCGCTAAGCAGTTGTTCATGCTCCGCAAAATCTTCTATCAGTTCAGGATAAAAAATAAAATATTCATTTTCTGTTTCTTTGAACGGCGGACGTTCCCACGCGCTCTCGAAAAGATTATGTTTTGAAAGAAAATTTTTGTATTCTTCTTCCAGTGTTAAAAAATCACGGTCTTCACTGTCGGTTTGAATATCCGTATTTTTGTTTTCAGTGGAAGAGTTTTTTACAAAACGCTCATAGCTTTCGTGCCATAGGCGCAGCAGCGGGAGCGATTTTGCGATGCCGCGGGCGAATATAACGCCGTCCGCCGAATATTTTTTGGGAATCAGTGTCGAAAACAACGGTTGTTTCGCGTTGCGTTCGGCGAGATTAACGGCAAATATGTTGCGTAAAATAGAGTTTGCGGGTTTTAATCCTTTAATTTCGGTTCGTATGCAGCTTTCTTTGAATTTGTCCCACGCTATAAAACGTTCCATCGCAAGCGTTTTTATATTAAAGAGGCTTAAAACTTTTTGCGCCCAAAAGAAAGCGGCCGTCTGTGTCGGGAAAACAAAGCGCGTGTTTTTTTCGCCGCCGTCAAAGTTTTCCGTTAAAATCCGTAGTATTCTGTTCATACCCCCCCCCCCCCCACAAGCTAAACATTCTAGCTTAGCAGCATTTCATCATTCGCAAGATCGCGGTGTTTAATTGCGTGAAAACGTTCTACAATATCACGCGCCGTAAGTTTTTCTTTTTCGGCCTTGTCCATATCAAGAATTATTTCTCCGGAGTCCATCATCAAAAGGCGCGTGCCGAACTGCAATGCGTGCGTCATATTGTGGGTAATCATCATGACGGTCAAATTATATTCGGCTGCAAAACGCAGCGTCATCTTCATAACTATTTCCGCGTTTCGCGGGTCAAGCGCCGCGGTATGCTCGTCAAGCAGCAGCAGATCAGGACGCGACATAACCGTCATCAAAAGGGTGAGCGCCTGCCGCTGACCTCCGGACAAAAGCCCCACGTTATCCGTCATGCGGTTTTCCAGCCCCATATCAAGCTCGCGCAGATGCGCCCTGAATTCTTCCCTCAGTTTGTGATTAAGGCTGATTTTAAGCCCCTTGTAGCCTTTTTTGCGGCATATCAGCATATTGTCTTCAAGCGCCATGTTTCCCGCCGTGCCGAGCAGCGGATTCTGAAAAATGCGCCCTATATACCGGGCGCGGCGGTACTCCGGCTCGCGTGTAATATCGCGCCACTTTTCATTGTTTTCACCGCGCAGATATATACTGCCGCTTTCCGGCGGATAAGTTCCCGCTATCACGTTGTACAAGGTTGATTTTCCCGCGCCGTTGGAACCGATAATTGTTATAAAATCGCCGCGCTTGATATTAAGATTTATATTTTTTAACGCAATGTTCTCGTCCGGCGTGCCGCGCGAAAATACTACCGAAAGGTTTTCAACTTTTATCATTAAACATCACCTGTTTGTCTTTATATTTTTCAATTTTTTTCAAAAAACCCGCTCCCTTTACAAATTTTTGTTTGGAAATCATTATACAGGCGATGATTAATAAACCGGTCATAAGATTCAGGTCGTTTGGATTCATGTGAATATGGTACCCGTAGTTACGCGCCGCGTACATCATGGCGCGGTACAGTATGGAACCCAGTATAGCGCGGAGCGTCAGCAGTCCTATACGGTTTGAACGCAGCAAAAATTCTCCCAGCATCAGAGACGCTAGTCCTGAAACTATCGTGCCCAGTCCAAAACTTACATCGGCAAAACCTTGATACATAGCGGCAAACGCGCCGCTTATGGCGACAAGCCCGTTGGCAAGGCAAATGCCGGTTATTTTCAGCATGTCGGGATTCATTCCCTGAGAAATAATAAGCTGAGGATTAGCCCCCAGCGCCCCCAGCGTGAGCCCAAAATCGGTACGGAAAAAAATATCAAGGGCTATTTTTATAACAAGCACAACCAACAGACAGTAAATAACAATGCCGATGCCCGGCTCGTCCGTGAATTGTCTTGTCCAATTTGTAATATCTGTAAAAATTGTATTAGCGCGGAGCAGCGGGATGTTTGCCCTGTTTGACATAACGCGCAGAATAACGGAGCGCAGCATTGTCATCGTTAGTATGCCGGATAAAAGGTCGGGGATTTTCAGTTTTGTGTGTATCAGCGCGGTAACAAGCCCCGCCGCCGCTCCGCCTAAAAACGCGATAAACAGCGCAAGAATGGGCGGCAGTCCGTTCACTATACATACCGCCATAATCGCGGCGCCCAGCGGCAGCGAGCCGTCAACGGTCATATCGGCAAAATTCAACACTCTGAAGGTGACAAACACCGCCAGAACCATTATGCCGTAAATAAAACCTTCTGTTAAAATGCCTTCAATCATAAACCAGCGCCCGCAATCCTACATTATGTTGAATTAAAGCATTACCGGCGCTTTTTGTCAACCATTTGCCATGGAGGCCATTTGCCATGGAGGCACATGCGCTCCGCGCTAGCACCCACCAGTGGGTATTTCAGGACTTGACACCCCTGACCGCCGCTATCGACTCGAAGGCTTCTCCGCCCGCCAACGGCGCAAACAAGTTTGCGTTGGCGGCAAGACGCTAACGCGGAGCGTATGTAAACCCGCTGGCGGGCCGCTGGCGGGCGCGTATGCAAAACGCCCTTTTCAGACTGAAGGCACGGAGTGAACCACGCTTCCGGTATGCCGGCGCGGAGCGCATGAGAACCCGCTGGCGGGCTGGCGGGGGCGTATGCAAAGCGCTATTTTCAAACCCTAAGGCATAGACTGAAACCCCGCTTCCGGGATGCTAACGCGGAGCGTATGTGAAACCCGCTGGCGGGCGCGGAGCGTATGTGAAACCCACTGGTGGGGGTGGGAATATAATGCTTATTTTTGTGCCGGTTTTGTCGCTGCTTTCCAAGTTGATGGATGCGCCGTGGAGTTGGGCGGCGTGTTTTACAATAGAAAGCCCCAGACCGGTTCCGCCTGTTCCCGTGTTTCTGCTTTTATCAACACGGTAAAAACGTTCAAAAACCCGTTCCTGTTCCGCGGTGGGGATGCCGGCGCCGTTGTCGGCTACACAAAGGCGGGTTTTGTCTTTGTCTTTTATAACGGAAACATGAAGCTCGCCGCCGGCTTTGTTGTATTTGATACCGTTATCCACCAGATTGAAGACCATTTCGCGCAGCAACTGGGGAATACCATTGATCAGCGCGTCTTCGCCAAATACAACAATACGGATATTCCTTGAACGGGCGACCGGCGCGGCGCGCTCTGCCACTTCGTTTACAACGGCGTACAGATTGACCTGTTCACGCTCAAGGTTTACCGCGCCTTCGTCCAAACGGGAAAGCTGCATAACATCGTTGATCAGATTAAAAAGCCGCTGGGATTCCGCGTAAATCTTTTTTGAGAAATCGGGAGTATCCTCCGGGCTGACCAAGCCTTGCGATAAAATTTCCGCGTACCCTGAAATCACGGTGAGGGGCGTTTTAAGTTCGTGGGACACATTGGCGGAAAATTCCCGCCGCAGACGTTCCCGCTCTTCCAGTTCGGTTACGTCCAGCAGCAGCAGCGCCGCCCCCTGAAGCTTGCCTCCGTCAATTACAGGGCTTGCCATAAGACGCAGCCATGAAGATTCCACCGAAAGCAAACATTCCACAGGCGCGCCGCTCAACACCTTTTCGACAGCGAGCCGGAACGGTTCGTCCCGCCGCAGATACAGGACATTCTGTTTTTCCTTTATCACGGAATCTATGCGCAGCAGTTTTAACGCGCTCCGGCTGAACAAAAGTATGCGCCCTTCTCCGTCAAGAAGCACAAGCCCCTCACGCATACTATCCGTAATCGCCTCGAATTCAAGCTGCCGTTTCCGCAGCTTAGCAATCTGTTTTTCAAGCTGATGTTTCTGCGCTTTGATGCGGGAGAGCAGCGGACTTAGCTCGTCATAAATATCGTTATCCTCCGGCGTTTCCAGATTTAGCTCGTTTATGGGCTTTACAATACGGCGGGTAATTTTAGAGGCGGTAACTACGGCAAAGATAAAAATTACCAGCACTATTAACATCGTAAGCGGCAGCAAACCCAATGCCGAGGCGCTGATGCTGTCCATGATTACGGCTATGCGGAGGACATTACCGTCATTCAGCAAAACAGAGCGATAGTATGTCTGCTCTTCCAGCGTGCTGGAAAAACGGGAATTTTCGCCGGTTTTACCCGCCAGCGCCGCCTGAAATTCGGGCCTGTCCGAGTGGTTTTCCATTTTTCCCGCGTCGTATACATTGTCAAACAGCACCGCGCCGTCCGGCCCTATCAGCGTAAGGCGGGGCTGCCCCGCGGCAAATGCGGGCTGATTAAAAAGAAAAGCAAGATACGAGTTTCCGGCGGCATAAATTCCGGCGCGGGCGAATTCAAGCTCCGCGGCGGCTTCCTGCTTCATACGCTGGAAAAATCCCCAGTAAACAGAAACATGAATCAACACGGCGGTCAATACTATGGAAACCCCCGTCAAAAAGCACAGGGCTGTCAAGACAATACGTTTCACGCGCCGTCTCCTATTTTATACCCCAGCCCGCGAACCGTTTTAATAAGCTCTCCGGCGGAGCGCAGTTTTCCCCTCAGCGTAAGAATGTGGGTATCCACCGTTCTTGTCTCGCCCATATAATCAAAACCCCATACATCCTTCAAAAGCTGTTCACGGGAAAAAACAGTGTTTTCTTTTTTAAGGAGGTACACCAGCAAATCAAATTCTTTAAGGGTGAGGGAGACTTCCTGTTCGCCGACCGTAACGCTGTGGCCGGGTATATTTACACAAATATCCTTAAACATGAGCGTTTCATCGTCTTTTTCAGGGCGGACGCGCCTAAGCAGAGCCTTTGCCCTTGCCACAAGCTCCATCATGCCGACAGGCTTTACCAGATAATCGTCCGCGCCGCTTTCCAGCCCCAAAACCTTGTCATACTCACCGCCCCTCGCCGTAAGCATAATTACCGGCAAGCGTTCTGTTTTTTTTGATCCGCGCAGCCGCTTTAACAGTGAAAATCCGTCTTCACCGGGCAGCATTATATCAAGCATGATGAGCGCGGGGATTTTTTCCGACATAGCGCTCCAAAAAGCCTTCCCGTCCCCAAAGGCTTTTGCCTCAAGACCCGCAGTATTCAACGTATACAGTATCAGATCGCGGACGGCGGGCTCATCCTCCACAATGTAAATCAAGCCGGCGCCCCGCGTTCTCCGGTGATAGAGTACGACACCCATTCCGCGATGTTTACGGCATGGTCGCCTGAGCGTTCCAGATGCTTTGCTATCATCAAAATATCCAGACAAACTCCGGCGGCCTTGCTGTCTTTTGTGATAAATTTTATCAATTCCTGTTTTACTTTTTTGAACAGACTGTCCACCTCGTCATCCATTTTAATCACTTCACGGGCTTTTTGCAGATCGCCGTGGACAAAAGAATCCACGCTGGCGCTTAACATTTTCGTGATCGCCGCGGCCATATCGCCTATGTACACACCGTTTTTTACCGTTTCCTCAATTTCTCGCGCCGAATAGTTGCCGCCGCGGTACATCGCTTCCGCCACCCTTGCCACATCGGCAGCCTGATCCCCTATGCGCTCCATATCGTTCACCATACGCTGAGCCGCGGTTATCTGCCTAAGATCCCCGGCGACGGGCTGTTCGCGCAGTAAAAGCCTTACGCATATAGACTCAATTTCCCGCTCTTTAAGATCAATTTCCTTTTCCATATTGATGACTTTTTGCCGCAATTTACCGTTTTCCTCCAGCAGTCCCGCGACAGCCCCGGCAATTGCGTCCTCGCAAAGCGCCCCCATAAGGATAAGCTCGTTATGCAGCCCCTCAAGCTGCCTTTGATAGTACGCTCTCATCAGCCAAACCTCCCTGTTATATAATCTTCCGTGCGCTTATTTTTGGGCATGGAAAAAAGTTCCTCTGTCGGGCCGCACTCCACAATTTCACCGGTCAAAAAAAACGCGGTTGTATCGGAAATACGGGCCGCCTGCTGCATATTATGGGTTACAATGACAATGGTGTAATGCTTTTGTAATTCTATAGCTAAATCCTCAATTTTTGAAGTAGAAATCGGGTCCAGCGCCGATGTCGGCTCGTCCATCAGCAAAGCCTCCGGTTCAACCGCAAGCGCCCTGGCTATACAAAGCCGCTGCTGCTGTCCGCCGGAAAGCGAAAGGGCGCTTTTTTTTAGCCTGTCCTTAACTTCATCCCAAAGAGCCGCTTCCCGCAGGGATTTTTCCACAATCAAATCAAGCTTAAGCCGCGAATGTATACCGTGGGTGCGTGGGCCGAACGCTATATTGTCATAGACGCTCATCAAAAACGGGTTTGGCTTCTGAAACACCATACCGACACGCTTGCGCAGCAGGCTTAAATCCACATTGCCGTAAATATCTTCTCCGTCAAACAGGACTTTTCCTTCAATCCGGCAGCCTTCCACCAGATCGTTCATGCGGTTAAGCGTCTTCAGGAATGTCGATTTTCCGCAGCCCGAAGGCCCGATCAGGGCTGTAATTTCATGCTCTTTGATACCCAGATTGACGTTTTTCAAAGCCTGAAAAGCGCCGTAATAAAGATTTAGCGAGCCGACACTGAATTTATCCATAAATTTCCATTACCAAAGGCGGTTTCAAAAAACGGTCAACGCGGAAATTTTGTTTCCGGTCAGAATACACATAATACAATGGGCGCATCCGTCCGCTTACGCGGACGGACCAGGCTTTCCGCTGCAATTCCTCAGCACCCTACGGGCGCTTGCGGGATTTCCGCTGCAATCCTTTGCGCGGCTCAACGCGCAAGCGTTGAGCTTGGGAAGAAAGCGCGGAACGCTTAGCTCCATGCGTGTAAAACCAGCCGAATACTATTGAAACTACCTCATTCTCTCCAAAAACAGTAAAATACGCGGCGGATCAATCCGCCGCAGAGCTAGCGGTCTCAAGACCGGAAGAAGGATATTTACCTCAAAGTCGAAAAAGTCGAAGAAGGAAAGAGTAAGAAAGGAGTCTCTTAAAAACTTATTCTACTTCTTTGACTTCGCGGTTTATAAAATTCTCCATGCATCGAAGAATATTTTACCTCAAAGTCGAAAAAGTCGAAGAAGGAAAGAGAAAGAAGGGGTCTCTTAAAAACTTATTCTACTTCTTTGACTTCGCGGTTTATAAAATTCTTCCCTCTCAAAAGCGGCTCAACTTTTTAGCTAGCAGGAACGAAACGGCGTTAATCAGCGCCGCGAACAAAAGCAGAACAACGGCGGCGGCGCAGGCCTGTTTAATATAAAGCCCTTCGCTGGAAAGACTGTACATGTGCACCGCCAGCGTCCGCCCGGAAGAAAAAAGATTTTTCGGCATCTGCGCAACAGTACCGGCGGTAAAAATTAGCGCCGCCGACTCGCCGATTATCCTGCCTACCGCCAGAATCACACCCGCAAAAATACCCGGCGCCGCGGGGGGCAGCACAACCGCAAACACCGTCCGCAGCCGCCCCGCGCCAAGTCCAAAACTCCCCTCGCGGTACGAGTCGGGAACGGCAAGTATGGCCTCTTCCGCGGTTCGCATGATCAGCGGAAGTATCATTATCGCAAGTGTAAAAGTTCCCGCCAGAATCGAGTAGCCCCAGCGAAGGCTGATGACAAAAAGCAGCATCCCAAATAGGCCGTACACAATTGACGGTATCCCCGCCAGCGTTTCCACCGCGAGCCGCACCACCTTGACCAGCGGATTTCCGCGCCGGGCATACTCCGCCAGATATATTGCTGAAAAAACTCCCAGCGGCACGGCAAGAGAGAGCGCCAGAACTGCCATAACTACAGTGTTGATTAACGCGGGAAGCATCGAAGCGTTTTCGCTCGTGTACACAAGCGCAAAAAGTTCAGGGCGCAGATTTGGTATGCCCCGGATAAGGACGGCGGCGGTGATGCCTATGATGATAAAACCGGTTATCACAGCCGCGGCGTACACAAGCAGCTTCAGCGTCATCTGTAACAGCTTCCGCCGTGTTTTTTGTGGTTTTTGCGCTTCATTCATCATAGCGACAAACTCCTTTTAGCCAGCGCGAAAATCAGGTTGATCAGCATAATAAACACAAACAGAGCCGCCGCCGTAGCTATCAACGCCTCACGGTGCAGGTCCGCGGCATAGCCCATTTCCAGCACAATGTTTGCGGTAAGCGTTCTTGCTCCCTTAAAAATGCTTTCAGGGATTATCGCCTGATTGCCCGCCACCATGATAACCGCCATAGTTTCTCCAATCGACCTGCCGACGCCAAGCACAACCCCCGCCATAACGCCCGGCGCGGCGGCGGGAAGCTGCACAAAAAAAACCGCCTCCTCGTGGGACGCGCCCAGAGCCAAAGCGCCCTCGTAGTAGGTGTCCGGCACAGCCCTAAGCGCCGCCTCGGACACACTGATAATGGTCGGCAGTATCATTATCCCCAGCAGCAGCGAAGCGGCAAGTATGCTTTTACCATTTCCCGCCCCAATGAAACGCAGCGCCGGCGACAAAACCATCAGCCCCAAAAAACCGTAAACCACCGAAGGAATACCGGCCAGCAGGGTAACTCCCGGGCTCATCACGGAACGCAGCCGTTCCGGACAAAAGCGGGACATAAACACGGCGCACAATATGCCGAGTGGAACGCCGGTAATTATCGCGCCGGCGGTAACGGCAAAACTGCCCAGTATCATCGGGGCAATGCCGTACAGACCGCTGCCGGGCTTCCAGACAGTCCCCATAAAAAACTGTAAGGGGCCGATTTTAATTACAGCCGGAACGCCGTTGGCAAAAAGAAACAGGCATATCAGCGCTACGCAGAGCACGGATATGCACGCCGCCGCAAGAAAAACCGCCTTCATCAGCGGTTCGCGCAGCCTCTGCCCGCCGCGCGCGCCGCCGGTTAAGCCGGCGGCGTTACGTTTACCGCTCATTAAAGTTCGGTCCAGTCCGTTACATTGCCTAAGTAAATATTTCTAACCTGTTCCCGCGAAAGACCGTCAAACTGATTTTCACGATTTACGATTACGGCCACACCGTCAACCGCTATCTTGACGGCGCTTACGCCCTTTTCAATCTCGCTTGCCTTTAATTCACGCGACGCCATGCCAATATCGCAGACAGCGCCGATAACCGAATTAACCCCTGTGGAAGAATCGCTCTGCTGTATCTCGACATTAACACCCGGGTACTTCGCGATATAAGCCTCACGCAGTTTCTCCATGAGCGGCGAAACAGAGGATGAACCGGCGACAACCACCTTTGCGCCGGACGAAACCGGCAAGGAGGCATTCCCCACCGCATCTACCGGCAGATACCCGTTTTTAGCGACAATCCCCTGCCCTTCGGCGCTTAAAATAAAATCGATAAAATGCCGCGATGCCGGGCTTAGCCCCCCGCCGCGCACAACTATATTAAAATCCCTCACAATTTTATATGCGCCGCTTTTAACATCCGCCATGCTCGCGGCGGCCCCATCAATTTTCAGCGCCTTAACCGTGCTGTTCAGTGAACCCATGGATATATAGCCGATAGCGCTTTTATCATCCGCGACGGAGGCAAGCATAACCGCCGTATTGTTGGTAATCTCCGCCGACTGTACGATAGCGTCATTGTTAGCGCCGTCCACAATCCCCAAAAGCTCCACAAAAGCTGTCCGCGTCCCGGAACCATCTTCGCGGGAAATCACCGTTATAGGCGACTTTTTCCCCGCCGCGCCTCCGGCAAAAACACCCGATACCACAAAAAACGCCGCAAACAGCGCCATAAACATGGCGCTTAACCTCATTTTTGAGCTAATATTCAACATAGCTCCTCCTTAACTGTTAGTATTACAACGACTAAAACCCTAATAATAAAGTTACCCAAAAACCCAGATCCAATGGAAATTCAGATTTCCGGACATCCCGCCCAAAATGATATTAGCCGCTATACACTGCCAGTATATCGCGGCAATGTCAAAGCCGTATAAAAGCAATGTCAAATCTTTGCAAAATTTTTTATAATGGGCGCGCCCGGCGCTGTACATCGGGGCAGGCTATACGGGGGAATATTATACTGTACCATGTGGAAGGATTTACCGCAAAGTCAAAAAAGTCAAATAAGTATAAGGAAGGAACGGTATCCCCGGAACAGGAAAGGATAGCTAAAACGGTATTGGATGCCGCTTTTGAGGCGCATTCTTACTTGGGGCCGGGCTTACTGGAAAGCGCCTCACAGACTTAACTGCTAGGAGTTTGGCTCAATGCGAAACATTGAGCTTGCGCTTCGCGCAAAAAACTTCAAAAAATCGCCGAGTAGGCGATTTTATCTTGCAAACTCCATTGAACCAAAGCTTCGTAGAAGCTCAGGTTCACAGCAGCACATAAATCGTGGTTTTTCGGCAAATTCACCGCAGATGAACAGTGCCGCAAAAACCCACAAGTGCAACAGGCTGCTAGGCGTCGCGGAGGCCGAGCCGCTTTAGCGGCGTCCCCATGCATAGCTGGGGCGCGCATACAGTCCCGTTAGGCGAAGCGCCCCGTCCCTCATATTTATTTTCAAGTTTTATTAATATTTCACGAATAGATAAATCTTTGTTTTTTTCATAAAATTTATCTTTCTTTTCCCATGTCTCTTTTAGAGCATTTTCTAAAGTCTCATTCGTCAAAATATACCTCCAATGGATTTGCCATCCTGAAAGAATGATTATATCCTAAAATTTTATTTAACCTTAAAATCTTCTGTTCTTTGTTAATATTTGCCAGATGTTTAAAATTCCAACTCAAAAGGACATCCATTTGAAAAATAGTTGAATATGCTATATGAAATGCGTCAGCAGCCTTTTTATTAGGTATAATACCATTGGTAATATAATTTTCAACTAAAAATGCTATTTTGTCAATATCTTCATCATTTGTAAGCAATGTTTTTATATTAGGATATTTTTTAATATTCTCATGTAATTTGTTTTTCGTATTTTCATTGTTTGTATCATTTATCTCATCAATAACAACATTAGAAATGTATACTTCAATTTTTTCAGGAACTACTACATTTTCGAAGAAATTTTCTGTAGCTTTTTTATACTCTGGAGCGTCATCTGCTTCTAAAAAATTTATGACACTTGTATCCAAGTATACTTTTAGCTTTTTCATAAAATTATCATTCGTCCTAAAGATCATAATAACATATAAAGTGTATAGTTTCAAGTAGCCTTTATGTATATTTTTTATACTTTTCAACCAATTTAAGGGCATTGCACTCAACGGACTTTTACCATCAGGCTGCCGCCCATGCCTGTACCGGGAAGCCGGATTTTGGTATAAATAGCCGTGCAGCCTTTTCAAGTAATCACCCTGGGTAAGCCCGAAGCCTGGCTTTTGGAGGCCGCTTCTTCCATCGGACTGGACTTTTCCGGGTTTAGTCATGAAACCACAGACGATTTTAAGAGACACGTCATCAAACGACATTGGAAAAGAATATGCGAAGACGGAACCGGATATGACCTATATTTATTTTGAACAGGTTCTCGACAGCCACCGATACCGGTACTACGAGGCAGCACGTTTTACAAAGTTACCCACCCGCTCTCTATAGACGACATAAAAAAATTGTTATTCGGAATGACAAAACAGACATATCGGGAGCCGCCATCGTGTCCTCGGGCAAAGTATAAAAAAAGTCCAGGCAGCGGGAGGCCGTCCCCACGGTTGAGCATGTGAAACACACGCCCGGCGGCAGCCAACTCCGCCCCTTTGCCGGACACTTACACTATCGTGCCAAAACCCGGATTTGTCAAGCCTCATAAACCGGCCTAAGTTCCGGTTCAGCCTAAACAACCCCGCCCGGTTTCACAAATTCTCCCTAAATTTCGTAATTTTCGTCATAACGTTCCGGATGTGTCGAAGGCGCTTTAGCACCCAAAGCGTAAAGAGTCCTGTTATGTGCGGTTGCACACTTAGCCTTAATTTTTCTTATTTTCATTTCTTAATTTTGCGGCATTATTATATATTTCTTCTATTGTCATATCCTCAAACAAATTCTCTTGCCATTTGGTGTAATCAAATGTCTCTTTTTGTATGAGCATTATAAACCGTTCCGCTTCAATTAACCCCAAATTTTTTATTAAAGTATTCATTCCCTCGTGTCTTATCAATGTGTCTGCTTTCATAATTTATACTCCTAATTTCCTTATAAAATCTAATGGATTTATCATTTCTATCTCAGAAATATCTCTGTTTAATATTTTCCCATCTGTTGTGATAAAACATTCACATTCGGCTTCAATTGCGCACGCGATATGCAAAGCATCTTTTCTTTTTATCTTTCTCGCAGTCAATTCAATCCCTTTATTTAGTATTTTTATTGTTGGATCTATATCCACTACAGATATATTTTTCCAGTTTAGAAAAGCGTCTTTCCTGTCTGAAAATGGATTAAATGATATTTCATAATCCATCATAAA
>JAISCO010000266.1 GCA_031265535.1 Spirochaetaceae bacterium
GTATCAATTCTATTTTGCATAGAAGGACGAAGGTTCGAGGCCTTTGGGTAAGCAAATTGTGGTACCGAGTGGTATTTTTCCAGATTTTCAGGATGTAAACGAAGGTATTCACGGCAAAATATGGCAAAATCCCGCGCCGTTGTGATGTTTTCTTCAGAAATCCCGGACGGCTCAACAAAAACGGTGTCCTTCATGCCGAGTATATCCGCCTCGCGGTTCATCAATTTAGCAAAAGCATCCGTTGTGGGCGAAAAATTAAGCGCGACGGCAACAGCGGCGTCATTGCCGGAAGGAATCGCCATCCCTAAAAATAGCTCGTTCAAGCTGACTATCTGCCCCTGCGCAAGAAACATCAGGCTGGAACGCGGCGGCTGATTCACCGCCCAACTCTGTGTTGGAAGTTTAACCGGCTCGTCAAGAGACATGCCGCGATCCGATGCTTCTTTTTCCGCAACGTGTATCGTCATTAACTTGGTTAAACTGGCAGGCGGGATCAATTCGTCCGGATTCTTTTCAAACAGTATGAATCCGGTCGCGGCGTCCATTAAGACCGCGGAACGGGCGGTTAATTCCGGCACATCGTTAAGCGGGTCAAGCGCATAAAGTCCAAACGCCGCCGTGCAGAACAAAAAAACGGCGCTAAAAAAGAGTTTTTTTAATGAATATAGCGCTTCTACCCGCAAAATACCAATAGGCGGGCAGTCAAACTCCCGGCGGGGCGTTACGGGGCGGCTAGCCCCGTAGAGGGGGCAGCCCGCAACCTTGTGCGGGCGTAGGGGGATACTTACCCCCCATGAACATAATATTTTCCTGGTAGAAATACTATAAGGCATTTTAGTTACAAATTGTTAAGCCGCGGATATTCCGCTCTTGTACATCTCCATATACTTTTTGGCGGATAAATCCCATGAAAAATCCAGCGTCATGCCGCGCTTTTGCATAATGGCTATATGTTCCGGCTTGTTGTAATAAGTCCAAATCGCCCAGCCTACCGTGTTGTATATTGCCTGCGGCGTTAAATCGCTAAACATAAATCCGGTTCCTTCACCCGTCTCCTGGTCATAATTTTGAACAGTGTCAACAAGGCCGCCCGTAAAGCGCACTATTGGTAAGGTTCCGTAAATAAGCGAATACATCTGATTAAGTCCGCAGGGCTCGTAACGAGACGGCATCAAAAATAAGTCGCTGCCAGCCTCGATAAGATGTCCGGTTTCTTCACTGTAGGCTATTTCTGCCCTAAAATTAGGGAGCCGCTCAGAAAGACCGGTTATTTCGCGTTCACACCATGTTTCACCTGTACCGATGATGACAAACTGCAGCTTCATATCCCGGCAAATTGAAAATGCCGAGCCGTAACACGGCCCGAACAGTTCCCCTATGCCCTTCTGTTCTGTAAGGCGCGTTACCATCCCTATAAGCGGTGTTTTAGGCTCCACCGCAAGGCCAAAATATTTTTGCAAGGCCTCTTTAGCCAAAGTTTTACCGCTCATATCGGTAACGGAATAGGGCTTAGGTATCAATTTGTCCGCGGCAGGAGCCCATACTGTGTCGTCAATGCCATTCAGTATGCCGCGGTAATCGGCGCTCCGGTAGCGCAAGGGCCCGTCAAGGCGAAAACCATGCGTCTGTGTCTTGGTTTCCTCGCAATAAGTTTCAGATACGGTATTCAGGCGGTCCGCCGCATAGATTCCGGCTTTCAGCATGTTCATCATGCCCCAATCCTCAAAACCGCCTTCATAAAAAATATTCCAGTCAAGTCCCGTGTAATGGAAATTATCTTTATGGTAAATGCCCTGGTACCCAAGGTTATGGATAGTCAATATCGAGACTGTATTCGCAAATGGCCCCTCGCGCAAGCCATATTTTAGATAAACCGGCGCTAAGGAAGTAGGCCAGTCGTGCGCGTGAAGCACGTCAGGATACCAGCCGATTTTGTCGCAAACTGTAAAAACGGCGCGGGAAAGGAATGTAAAGCGGCGCGGGTTATCAATATAATCTTCGTTAAATACATTCGAGTATATGCCGTCGCGTCCAAAAAATATTTCGTGGTCGATAAAAAATATTTCTATAGGGTTATTTTTTGGGGAACCGGGCATAATGGTTTTATAAACTTTGCACCACTCTTCAATTCCTCCCATTTTTACGCCCATTTCACCCTCCAGCGGTGTCAGTTTGGCACGGTCTATGCGCCAATAACGAGGCATAATTATCTTTACTTCATTCCCAAGTTTAGCAAGGGCAAGTGAAAGAGACGAAACAGCATCGGCAAGCCCGCCTGTCTTCGCAAATGGCACCGCCTCACTTACAGCCATCAATATTTTCATTAAACTCACTCCCGTATTGTTATAGCGTTCTCTTTTACAATTCTTTTTTTAACTTGATATAAAACCAACTGTCCGCCGAATGGTTTCATTATGTATTTTTCCCCCCAAAAAAACAACCCACCCGCCAGCGGGTTTACATGCGCTCCGCGCTAGCGTTTTGCCGCCGCGCTCGTTGGCGGCGGAGCAACTTTTGGTTCGATAGCAGTCTCACTACTCACTCCTAACTGCTCATTGTTCATTGATAATTGTTACTTTTTACCTTTTCCTTTTTACCTTTTCCTTTTTACCTCTTCCCTCATTCCTCACTCCTAACTGCTCATTGTTAATTGATAATTCGTGTTAATTCGCATCGCCATTTATGGCGCAATTTGTGGCTAATTTTTCCTAATTCAGGAGGGGGGGCGCTGTTTCCCTGCATCATCGCAAACCGTTTCCCTATGGTCACGCCCCCCTGTCTACAGCCCGCCTACGGCAGTCTTCCGCCCACTGTCAACAAGTTAAGGGAGAGAGTACCTAGACATCTCTCTAAGATAGTGATATATAGGCATATAGGAGGGATAACATGAAAAAAAAACGGTTTTTGAAGAGGTCAAAGGCTTG
>JAISCO010000321.1 GCA_031265535.1 Spirochaetaceae bacterium
GCGCGGGCCTGTCAGCCGAAAAAATGGGGGACCCCAATCCCGGCGGGCCCCACCCCCATTTTTTCGCTGCCACCCCGGCCCGAAAAGGCGCGCGAAACATTGAGCGCGTTTTACGATAAAGCGGCTGGCCGTGGCGCGAGATATTGCCACTGTATGCGATAATGCATTAGCGCCCAATTTTTTGTGGGGACGTTACGGTTGGCTGTTTTTTACGTGGAATTGCTGCCTTCCTATGGGACCGGGGGCGGTTTTTAGGCATTTTAAAGAAAGACAAGCAGGGAGAAAATGCCTAAAAACCGCGCGGAAGAAAACCGCGTAGCGGTTTTTCTATTTATATAAAGCAAATTTTGATTTGTTGCCGGATAAGGTTTGTAACAAAATTGTAAAAGTAAAACTGCTGGAAAATTAGAGTTCCCCCGCATTGGAGAAAATGAGTGGGGGTAGCACAAAACAGTGCGGTGCACTGTTTTGCCTGACGCTTTGCCGCCTGCTTTACCCCATAAGGAAGGACAAGACCGCAAGCGGAGCGCAAGCTGCTACATTGGTGAAGATGAGTGGGGGTAGCGTAAAAGCGTTTTGGCAAAGCAAAAACCTTTGGAGCGCAGGGGGAGCCGTGTCGAAAAGGTTTATGATAGCCCCGATATTTTTTACCGTTCGGGATTAATGCGCTTCCCCCTCATTCAAGTAAAAAGTAAAAGATAAAAAGTCCATTGCTAATTCTTCATTGTTACCTGTTCCTTTTTACTTTTTCCCTTTTCCTTGTTAATTGCTCCTTGTTAATTGTTATAAGATGCTGTTCCAAGCGGCTTCTGATATTATCCGGGATCGGCTCTGTTTTTTGGGTGATAAAATTATAGTAGACAAAGACAACGCCGCATTTTATGCAAAGACGACCCTCTTGCCATGCTTCGTGTTTAAGCGAAAATGATTTTTTGCCTATATGTGAAACCCACGTTTTAATTTCAACTACAGACCTACAGTAGATCTGCTCAACATAATCATATTCGGCGTGTACCATGACAAGATGCCATGTCTCGTGATTGAAGTCCAGATTCGGGTCAAAAATACGGAACAGCGGCGTGCGCCCCTGTTCAAACCATATAGGGGCCACACAATTGTTGATATGCCCCATCGCGTCGGTTTCGCCGACACGCGGGGTTATGCTTACTGAAAACACGGCGCTTCTAGTTTTTTTCCAGAATGGAGCTGTCGTAATCCGCCGGCGGGACAAGCCCCAATAGCTCAATGCAAGTTGCCGCGATAGAACTGATGCCAAGTCCGGTTTTCAATGCGCCTTCACCGGCGGCGCTCTTGTACTCACCCTTGTATTCAGGGTCATACAGGACGCACGGCACGGGATTAAGGCTATGGCTGGTCTTGGGAATGGGCGTGCCGTCCGGTTTTAGCTGCTCCGCGCCGGTTTTTTTGTCATGTTCAAACATATCATCGCAGTTGCCGTGGTCCGCCGTTATAAGCATAACGGCGCCCGCCGCCTCAACCTCGCGGGCAAGGCGTCCAATCTGTAGGTCCATAGCTTCGAGTGAGCAGACTACCGCCTCATAAACGCCGGTATGCCCGACCATATCGCCGTTTGGAAAATTAAGGCGTATGTAATCGTATTTGCCGGAACCTATCGCCTCCAGCACATAGTCCGTTATCTCGGCGCATTTCATCCACGGGCGCTGTTCAAACGGCACTACATCGCTCTTTATCTCGACATAATTTTCCAGTGTTTCGCTGAATTTGCCGGTGCGGTTGCCGTTGAAAAAATAAGTAACGTGCCCGAATTTTTGGGTTTCGCTGATAGCCAATGTACGAACACCGCTTGCGGCAAGGTATTCGCCCATTGTGCGGTCTATGGCCGGCGGCGAGACAAGGTAACGGCGCGGTACGTGTAGGTCGCCGTCATACTCCATCATTCCGGCATAAGAGACGCGCGGTCTTCTTCCGCGGTCGAATTTATCAAAAATATCCTGTTCAAAAGCGGCCGTAATCTCTAACGCGCGGTCTCCGCGGAAGTTAAAGTATACTACCGAATCGCCGTCTTCTATCGTGCCGATAGCTTTACCATCCCGGCAAACAACAAATTCTTTCAAATCTTGATCAATTACGCCCGGCATCTCTTTTCGGTATGTCAGCACCGCCTCGCGGGCGTTGGCAAACTGCCGTCCTTTGCCGTGAACATGCACATCCCAGCCGCGATGAACCATTTCCCAGTCCGCGCCGTATCTGTCCATCGTTATCCACATGCGTCCGCCGCCCGAAGCTATCTGCGCGTCAAAACCGCCTGTGGAAAGCTCTTTTATGAAGGCTTCAAACGGATTGATATAAAGCAGCGCGCTGGTTTCGGGAACGTCCCGTCCGTCAAAAAGTGTATGGATACGAACTTTTTTTACGCCCTCCGCCTTGGCCTGCACGATCATCGCTTTAAGGTGGTCGATATGGCTATGAACGTTGCCGTCCGAAAACAGGCCGATAAAATGTAATGTGCCCCCCGCTTTGGCGTTGTCCACGATTTCACGCCACGCCTTTCCCTTAAACATCGTGCCGTTTGCTATGGCTGTGGCAACCAAAGCCGCGCCCTGTTTGAAAACTCTGCCGCAGCCCATCGCGTTATGCCCTACTTCGCTGTTCCCCATGTCGTCATCGGAAGCCATTCCTACTGCCGTTCCATGCGCCTTTAACGAGGTAACGGGGTTCTTTGCCTTTAAACCGGTAAGGTTATACATCTTGGAATCGCTTACGGCGTCTCCTTCTTTGTACTTAGCTATGCCGACACCGTCCATGATCACTAGAACAATCGGCCCTTTGCGGCCCTTCCAAGCCGGATTTTTTTGCAGCGCTTCCATGCGCCCTCCTTCTCTCAAATATTATAGGCGGTTAAAATTCCCGCCAGC
>JAISCO010000360.1 GCA_031265535.1 Spirochaetaceae bacterium
CGAAAAAAGAGAAAAGCCATCCCGGCCATGTATTAAGCGGGAAGAGTCCCTATCCGGCGATGCCGTCAGGTATAATGTATTTGAATTTATGCCGCAAGTGTTGAGGGGGGGGGGGGGGAGATGTGAGCGTTATATAAAGCTTTATCCCGCGCCAAATCTTTCGCGGTTAAAGCATGAAAGTTTTTTCTATCGTTTTTAACACTTTTTTCCACAGTAATTTTCCCCACGCGGATAAAATCCGCCTAACAATAAAGCTCCCGAAAACCGGGCTAAAGGACAAAAGGTTTTTTGGCCCGCTCCACAGAGACCAAAAGCACAAACCAACCAGCGATGCTTTAGCGCCGCTTCACACCCCTGTCCACTATACATGATATACACGTCTTCGTAGAAAAATCAAGCTGCCGCCGCTTTTTTTTTCGCGCGCGGCTTTTGTCCCCGTTGTCAATGATTTTTCGTAGCTTTACGCGGCTCCCGGTATGCTGGCACTGTGTACCGCTGACGGGCGGTATGCTAGCGCGGAGCGCATGTAAACCCGCTGGCGGGCGCTGACGGGCGGTATGCTAGCGCGGAGCGCATGTAAACCCGCTGGCGGGCGCTGGCGGGCGCTGGCGGGTTAACTTGCCTAAGGTGTTTTCGGGCGTATGTTCTTTGTCATCTCCATCACTTTGCTGCCGATGTTTTTTGCCGCTTCCTCGGCGCGGATTACACTGCGCCGTATTTTACCGCTTATTGTCTTGGGAAGCTCGTCCACAAACTCTATGACGCGCGGATATTTGTACAGAGCGGTTTCGCGTTTAACATAATCTTGCATTTCACGCCCCAGTGCCGGATTGGGTTCATAGCCGGGCGCGACCACTATCGTGGCCTTAACCACTTGCCCGCGCTGCGGGTCGTACACGCCGGTAACGGCGCACTCCAGCACTGCCGGATGTTGCTGCAATACACTTTCCACCTCGAAGGGACTTATCCTGAAGCCGGAGCTTTTTATCATGTCGTCGGTGCGCCCGCTGAACCAAAGATAGCCGTCTTCATCAAGGCTGGCAACATCGCCGGTGTGGTAGACATTGCCGCTGAAAGCCTGCCGTGTAAGCGCTTCATCATTGTAGTAGCCGGAAAACATCCCAAAAGGGCGCCCCTTATCAAGGCGCAGCACGATTTCGCCAAGCTCCCCGCAAGCGCAGGACTTGCCTTCCGCGTTGATTACATCAACATCGTAGCCGGGCGCGGGGCGTCCCATCGACCCGGGTTTTAGTTCCATCCAAGGGAATGACCCGACTATCAACGTAGTTTCGGTTTGCCCAAAGCCCTCGCGTATCTTTAAGCCGGTCATCTCCGTAAACTTGTCCGATACTTCGGGATTCAGCGCCTCGCCCGCCGTTGTGCAGTATGTCAGTGATGAAAGATCATATTTTTTTAAGTTGGTTTTTATCAGATAGCGGTATACCGTTGGCGGCGCGCAAAATGTCGTTATCCGGTAACGCCATATTTTTTCCAGCAATTTTTGCGGCACAAACGAAAGCATATCATAGACAAACACCGCGCTGCCGGCAATCCATTGACCGTAAATCTTGCCCCACATCGCCTTTCCCCAGCCGGTTTCCGCCACGGTAAGATGAAGCCCGTTATCCCGCACATTCTGCCAATACTTTGCCGTAACTATGTGTCCCAGCGGGTAAGTAAAGTTATGCAGCACCATCTTAGGCTCGCCCGATGTCCCCGATGTAAAGTACAGCAGCATAATGTCGTTGTTTTTTGCCATCACGTCCGCCGACGGGCGCGGAAAATTTTCCGAAAAACATGCGGGCTTATACTTTGTCCAGCCTGCCCGGTCGGGCCCCACCGTAACAAGATGCTTAACGCTGGGTGAAGATAAAAGCGCCTTTTCTGACTCGGACTGCAAATGTGGATCATCCAGTGTAATTATCATCTTGATTCCCGCGGCGTTGTTTCTGTAAACAAGGTCTTTTTCCAGCAGCATATTTGTAGCGGGAACAGCTACCGCGCCTATTTTATGCAGCGCAAGCAAGAAAAACCAAAATTCATAGCGGCGCCGCAGAATCAGCATCACAAAATCGCCCTTTTTTATGTCAAGCGAGGTCAGAAAGTTTGCCGCCTTGTTTGTTTCTTTGGCAAGTGTGGCAAAATTGATAATCTGCTCACTCGCGTCATCACACCAAACCAACGCGCGCCGGTCCGGTTCCTGCTCCGCATACTTATCAACTACATCAAACGCAAAATTAAAATTCTCAGGTATATGAATTGAAAATTTTTCCCGCATTTCTTCATAAGATTTGATTTCACCGTCAAAATCCAAATAATCATGTAACAACATAAATACCTCATCTGTTATTCGCAAAGTCTGGTTTAATGCCCCGCAAATTTTGTCGCAAACTTGTTTGCGCGCTTGCCTTGTTTGCGCGCTCGCCTTGCTTGCGCCTTTAGGCGGGGAGCTTCATTCTTGCACAGTCCCTAGTGTTCGTACACGATTGTAACAGTGGGTGAGTTTGTTCCAAACATGAAGAATTTTATAAACCGCGAAGTCAAAGAAGTCGAATAAGTTTTTAAGAGCCCCTCTTTCTCTTTCCTTCTTTGACTTTTTCGACTTTGAGGTAAAATATTTTTCTTCCGATATTGAGACCGCTACCCACAGTTTGAAGGATGTCAAGACACTAGTTGTCCTGAAATGGACAAGCCATTTTTGTTTTTGACATGATATATCTGTAAAGGTTGCAAAATGACGGCATTTTTTACCATGCCATATTCCTATTTTTCAGTTTTTTCAAGAGGCGTTTCCGGTGTTTTTACGTTTGTCCGCTGATTGCGCCATAAATGGCGGCTGATTACGCGAATTACGCCCGCTCCGATCAGTTATAGCGCCGATACCCCAAAAATCAGTGTAATCTGCATAATCAGTGGATCCCGCACTCCTCACTGCCGCTTAATTGCTCATTGCTAATTGTTCATTGTTACCTTTTCCTTTTTACCTTTTCCTTGCATTGCTCATCCATTGTTCATTCTTCAATTGCTCATTATTCATTGTTCATCACTGTCTTGCCCATGTCTTGCCGCCATCACCAGACCGATACGTCCCTGCCCGCTTGCCTCCCTGCGTGTAAACATTTGCCAGGTTTCCGGGAAATGGATCGCCCGCTATTCCCACATTGGCCGGGATAGTTACACTGGTTAATTGGTTTTCACGAAACGCCGACCCTCTGATAACGGTAACGGAATCAGGTATGGTAACGCTGGTTAATTTGTTATGCCAAAACGCTACCTCTTCTATAACGGTAACCGAATTAGGAATGGTAACGCCGGTTAATTGATTGCTATGAAACGCCCCCTCTCCGATAACGGTAACCGAATTGGGAATAGTTACGCCGGTTAATTGTTTTCTGTAAAATGCCCCCGATCCGATAGCGGTAACCGGCAGCTTGTTTATCCGTCCGGGTATCGTTACGTCCTTTGCGCTTCCCGTGTAGCCGGTAATGGTTACTTCCCCGTTCTTGATCTCGTAAGTGAAATCCGCCGCGTCTTGGCCAGACAGACAGACCCCGATAAACAAGGCGAAAACGAATAAAACCGATCTTTTCATACCATGCTCCTTTGATCGCATTATGGCGCCCCGCGCCGTATTCTTTGTTACCCGGCAACATTGGCTCGTTCACGGCGAGACTATCCGCCTTGACGGGCGGGTCCTGCTCATGTCGAACCAGAGCCCCGTCTCATTTTGTGCCTATCGCCGCTTTCAATCTTGAAGCCGCAGCCCCAAATCGTCAACATCTTTCCTTCTTCCTTCTTCCTTTCTATAAGAGCAATCCCCCCCTATAGCCTGATTACTCTATTATATCATGTTATTTTGAGCAAATATTTTCGCCTGTTGGTTTAATACCAAATTTTTGCAGGCGGCGCAAACAAGTTTGCATTCTTAATTTGAGCCGCCGCAGAGACGCAAATTTGCGGCAAACAAGTTTGCGGCGGGGTATTAAACCAGACTTTGCGAACAACAAAGAAAAATTGAGATTTTTTACGAAATTTCCAAACACTTTTGGAATATAAACGTATAATTAAACATGACCATTGATAAAAATCAATTAAGATTATGTATTCTGGATAAGGATAGAAACTCACAGGATAAATTCAAAGACCTGTGGGAGTATTATTTCCCGCGTTTATTGGTTTATATTGCGTCATTTAAAGGAATATCGCCCCATGAATATAATGATATTGTCTCGGAAGTTCTTTTAACTGTTTTTAAAAAGATTGAACAGTATAATCAAAAATATTCATTATCAACATGGGTTTATACTATCGCCAAAAATCATTTTATAGACGCGATCAGAAAGTCAAAAAATACTAACGTTGTGCCAATAGATTTAATAGACGAGCAATATGTCGTTAATCATACAGCGCAAAAGAATGTTATTGATATAATTATCGAACAGGACGCGGCTGATAAATGTCAACAAATTATAAAAAGCCTTAAAGAACGGGACAAACGGTTAATTTTCCTTAAATATTACGAAGGGCTGAATTCAAAAGAAATTGCTCTTATAGAAGGCATTCCGGCGAGTACGGTACGACAACGGCTCATGGTCGTTAAATCATATATTAAAGAACGTATAGGAGGCTGTTATGCAAATTGATAAAATAATTAAGGCGGTATTTGAAAAGGAAGTTAATGGAAACTGTCCCATAATACCCCCATTTCAAAATTATGGTACAGGCGATTTAGGAAAAAAAACTATAATTAAAAACCGCCGGAGCCATCTTATGGAAATCGGTTTTGCCGCCTGTTTCATTATTATTCTTGGTATTTCTGTCTTCTTAAAAGACAATGTTTTGAGAAGTCCGGTCGTAAATCAGGGAGCATTTATCGAACAATTATTCCCGGAAAATCCAAAAGAAGCCTTTTATGATTTTATTTCGGCAATACATTCCTCGTTTTGAGGAATAAATTTATATTTTACAGGAGAACCGTATGTTGTTGAACTATTTTCTTGCTGTCCTGGTGCTGGCATTTAGCTTTGCCGGAACCGTATTTATGTCAGGCGGAGCCCTCTCTGGGTATCTGGATATTCCCAGTATACTTATTATGGTGTTTTTCCCCTTTGTATATCAATGCCTTCTATTCGGCGTTTCAACGGTTAAAACTGCCTTTACTGCGGGCTTCAAAAAAGACGCCGCCATGGAACAACTGACAAAAGCGCAATTATTTTTTAAAAGCTATAGTAAAGTTATTTGGATTACCGCTCTTGCGGTAGTGCTTATAGGAATGATTGCCATATTGAAATATCTGGAAGACCGTACCGCGCTTGGTCCCAATTTTGCTCTTGCCTTTTTATCGCTTTTATACGGGGGAATGCTGCATTTGGTAATTATAATACCCAATTCTGTTTTTTTGAAAAAGCGTTTAATAGAATTAAATATGGACATATAAAAACAGGTGCGTCCCACGCCACCCCTGGCGTGGGACGATTGGTTGGTACGCCCAAATCGCATCGTAAAAAAATATATCTTTTCCCGTAAAAAATTCCCTTTTTCTTTAATTTGCCCGGGGAAGTCCATAAATTCCGAAAAAGTTCAACCAAATTCAATAATTATTTTTATGTACTCCTTCTGCTTTCACGTGTATAATATAATAAATTCAATCCAATTTTCAGGAGGAAGATAATGAAAAAATTGTTAGTCGCTTTATTGGTTCTCGCAGCCGCGTCCTATGGTTTCGCCGGAGGCGGCGGTCAGCAGTCGTCGGGCGGCGGTGTTACCAAGGGTATGGATCGCAAAATTGTGATGGGGTATTCCCAGATCGGCGCGGAATCCGAATGGAGGACTGCGTGTACCAATTCGGTAAAGGCCGCAGCGGAAGAGTACAACGTGGAGCTGATCTTTTCCGACGCCCAGCAGCGGCAGGAGAACCAGATGCAGGCTATCCGCTCGTTCATCCGGCAGAAGGTTGATATTATCGGTTTTACCCCGGTAGTCGAAACCGGCTGGGACGCAATCTTGCAGGAAATCAAAGACGCGGGTATCCCCGTTATCTGTGTGGACCGCCAGGTAACTTTGGCCGCCGGCAAGAGGCAGGAAGATTACATCACCGCCTTTATCGGTTCCAACATGATAACCGAAGCCCAGAAAGCTGTTCAGTGGGTCGTTAACTACATGAAGACCACCGGCAACTCCAAAAAGAAAGATGACGGCAAGACCGTCATCAACATAGCCATTCTTGAAGGCACCACCGGCTCGGGCGCACAGGTAGGACGCACGGAGGGCTGGAATCAGGAGATCGCCAAGTACCCCAACTATAAAACCATCTTCAGGCAGACCGGTAACTTTACCCGGGCCGAAGGCCAGCAGGTTATGGAAGCATGGATGAAGAGCCCCCAGGCGAATGACATCGACGTGCTTTTTGCCCAGAATGACGATATGGCTATCGGCGCCATCGACGCCATCAATGCCGCGGGCAAAAAACCCGGTACCGACATCATCATTGTATCCATTGACGCAGTAAAAGGCGCGTTTGACGCCATGCTCCGCAAAGAATTGAACGCTACCATTGAATGTAATCCGCTGCTCGGCCCCCAGGTCATGGACACTGCGGTGAAGATTCTCAACAAGCAGCCTATAACATGGTGGGTAGAATCCGTAGAGGGTCAGTTTGACTGGACCAACGCCGAAGCCGCCTATCCAAGCAGACAGTATTAGAAGTATTATTCATGGGCGTGGGAATTTTGTAATTTCCGCGCCATGTAATTTTTTCCAGAGAACACCATGGCTGACGATATTGTCCTTAAAATGTCCGGCATTGATATCTGGTTCCCCGGCGTTCATGCCCTGGACAATGTTGATTTTACCCTGCGCCGGGGGGAAATCCACTCGCTGATGGGCGAAAACGGGGCGGGAAAATCAACGCTCATCAAGATTCTTACCGGCGTTTACAAAAAAGACAGGGGGGCTATTGTTCTTAACGGCGGGGAAGTCCATCCCGCAAACCCCCTGGAAGCCCGCCAGCTGGGGATCAACTCGGTTTACCAGGAAGTGAACCTGTGCGACAATCTTACGGTTGCGGAAAACATTTACGCGGGCCGGCAGAAGACAAAAGCCGGCAAAATTGACTGGAAATATACCAAAACCGGCGCGGAGGAAGCGCTGCGCCGGCTTAATATACATATCGACGTTACCCGCCTCCTGGGTTCCTATTCGGTGGCAATCAAGCAGATGATAGCCATAGCCCGGGCGGTAAACATGAACTCCACGGTGCTGATTCTCGACGAGCCTACATCGAGCCTTGACCGGCCCGAAGTGGAGCAGCTTTT
>JAISCO010000069.1 GCA_031265535.1 Spirochaetaceae bacterium
TTAAAAACCACACTCGGCGCGTTTTCACAATCAGCTTCCGGCAAGCCGATCCTAGCCGTTATGGATAAAGGTTTCTTCAGTAAACGGAATGTGGATTTCATGCTCGAAAGCACTCCCCCAATGCGGTTCATATCCGCTGTGCCGTTCACATCCGCGTTTGCGAAAAAGCAGGTCGAAAGCGAGCGCAAGGATATTGATTCCCCGGAAAACACAATCGTAGTGGGCACGGATTCCATGCGGGCCGTCACAAAAGAACGCACATGGGATAAAGACCGTACCGTTTATACGCATATTTGCTTTAACGCCAAAAAAGCCGCAAAAACCAAAGAGGCTCTTTACGCGGACGTTTCTGTGCTGAAGGAGCAGGCGGAAGCCGAACCGGAAAAATGCGCGGGCAGCCGCGAACACACGAAATACCTGAACATCCGCAAGTCCAAAATGAACGCGTCCGGGTTTACCGTAACCATCAAAGACGAAGTCATAAGGGACGAGCTTAAACACAGCGGGTGGGTCGTGGTTATAAGCAATGATGTCGCGGACGCGCGCAGAGCTATGCACGTCTACCGCGCCAAGGACGCAGTGGAAAAAGGATTTCTGATGCTGAAGAACAGCCTTGATGTCGGAAGACTGCGCGTACACAGTCAGGAGAGAATGCAAAACAAGCTGTTTGTCGGATTCATTGCGCTGATTTTGATGTCGGCGCTGCATAAGACAATGATTGAAAAGGGGATGTACCGAAAAATGACTATGAAGCAAATGCTCCGTTCTTTGTCCAAATTGCGTGTACAAGAGATATCAGGGAATAGAATCGTATATCCTGCCACCAAAGTACAGAACGAGATATTCGAAGCCTTTGGTGTTGACGCATTGGCGTAGGTATAATTTTCTGCGGGAATTTAGGATGTAAGTGTTGATGTAAAATCTTCAAAAGAATTGCTTAACGATGTTTTGGCGCGGTACAACTTAAAAACAAAGACTATAAAAACATTCATTGATATGACCGATAGGGCTGTCATAGCCGCTTATCCCGCGCGGACAGAAGGCGGCGGAATTATGGAACGGCGTTTTTTGATGGTGGGGTACGGAAAAAAGTATCCGGCGGGGCTTTTGTCGTTTTCATTTTTTTTTGATCCGGCGTGGCGTAAAATAAAATCTATAACGGGTAAAAAATATTGGCGCTCATCCAAAAATAATATTTCATTATTTATACAAAAAGACAGGGCGCATATTTCGGACGCCGATCCATTTTTTGTTGAAGATTCGGTTATGGCGCCGGAGATTTTTACATATTTTAGCGAGGGTTCTTGTATATCCGCGTGGCTGACGGACATGAGCCCGATAAACAAAGCTCTTGAACGGATAGATCTGCCGATAACAATACCGGCAACAGCTATCCTTGCCGCTGTTTTTCCGCATGAAGAAGATTGGCAGATAACATTCCGTGTCGAGACCCCGACGCAGGCTCAGGCCCGGGGTTTGCTTGCTGTCCTGTCTATGGCGCGAAACGCGCTTTCAGGGGGTCTTTCAGAAACTTATGGAAGCAATATACGCGGCGATATGGACTTCCTGCGTCTGCTGCTTTCAGAGCCGCCCCAAATTGACGGTTCCACTCTTGTGCTTAAAAGTCCGCCATTGTCTCAAAGCGCGCTTGCTGGACTAATTGCGCAGCTGTCAATATACTTAAAATGAACAATTTCTTTGTTTGCCGGGATAGCCCGCTTGCAAAGGCGCCTCTGTGAGGCTTGTAATGTAACGAGGAGTTTATGCCTACATACGAGTATGAATGTAAAAAATGTAATGATGTTTTTGATGTTTTTCAGGGTTTTAACGATGAGCCTGTAAAGACTTGTCCAAAATGCGGCGGCGAAGTCCGCCGTCTTATAAACGGCGGCGCGGGTGTTATTTATAAGGGTGCCGGTTTTTATTCTACTGATAGCGCCCATTCATCCGGTAAAAAAGATGCCGACGGTAAAACGGCTGACGGCGCTAATGCCGGTAACAACGCGAATACCGGTGAAAAACCCGCCGCCTCGCCGTGCGCCTCTTGCCCTCATTCGGATGGCGCTTGCGCGGAAAAAGCCGCCGGTTAGTGCCGTTTAGTATTAAACCGCCTCTAAAAACTTTGGTTTTTAGAGGCGCTCATGCGATCAATTGATTATTAGGCTGTAGCATAATGGGAAAAAAGAAGCCGCGTTTTTTTTGCGACGGCTGCGGCGTGGAAGTTACCGCCGATGAAGAACGCTGTCCGAATTGCGGTAAGTTTTTTGCGTCAATACGCTGCCCGTCTTGCGGATTTACCGGCGATCACGCGGTTTTTGCTAAGGGTTGTCCTGTGTGCGGTTATTCCGCGCCGGTTTCAAAAGGTCCAGCCGCAAAGCCGCCTCCACCGGTGTCACCGCAGTGGGCTTATGCCGTAAGCGCCGCCTTAATTCTATTGATTTTAGCCGTTTTGTTTATGTATATTACCCATTGAGGCCGTTTTGTTACGGTATTTCTTGAGGAGTCTCTATGAAAGGTGAGCGTAGCTGTGCGCGGGCGCGTCCCTGCCATTCGCCGGAATCACCATAGCCTGCCAAAAATGTCCATAATTCGCGGGCGGGATTTTCCTTGCCTGTCGCATAGAGCGCGGCCGCAAGATAGTAAACGGTTTTATAATAAGCTGTTTCTTTCATGTAGTCCTTTAGATCGTTTCTTCTGGCAAGCGCCGTCATCAGGTTTTCCAGATTCGTAAACTTAAAATCAAAGTGTTCCGCGGTAATTTCATCAATTATCGTGGTGTTTTGAATCAAAAAAGCGAAAATAAAGTGTGGAACAGCCTTGCCGTGCCTGCCAGAAACATAAAAATACTCCCCTAAAAGTCTGTGAGCCTTTTCTGTTTCACTGTTTTTGTAGCGATACATCTGTAAAAAGCGATTCACTCCGGATGTGTCAATGGTACGGTTCATCGCTTCCCGGACAAAGCTGTTGTCATCCTGCATCCAAAGGGTATCCCGTTCAAGGATGCTCTGTAATTGCCGTTCCATTTCATTGTAACGCCGTCTTAAATGTTCAATTCCAGCGATTTTATACCGGATTTCAACCACAAAGGCCGGATTCTCCATTCTATCACTGTTAAGAAGTGTCTCGTTAAACTGCCGCAGCGCTATTTCGTTTTCGCCCATCAGACGGTAAGTTTCCCCAATCCAGTAATCTGCCTCAGGGTAACTTTTAAGGTGGTCAAGATATTCCAGCGCGCTCTGAGCGGAATTATGCAGTCTCTCACGTCCTACGCGGTAATAAAGTTCGTTTAACGCCGCCGCCGCGTTTAACTGTCTTCGCTCGGCAATGTAATTTTCTATTAGGCCTAAAGAATCGTTCATGCGGCGCACTTCCGGCAGTGAGAAAAGCATGATGAGGTCACGTTCCATCATGGAGTACATTTCCCGCCTGTCGTTCCGCGCGTCATGAAAGGCGATAAGCGCGTCGCCGTAAGAGCCTTCGCGGAACAGTTTCTTGCCTGTTTCCAGTGTATACCAGTAATGACGCTCGTTATTTATATGCCGCTGCGCCTGAAGCGGGAAAATAAAAACGCTAAGCGCAAAAATAAAAACTATGGATTTAATTGATATTCGCGCCACAAAAATATACCTTCTTTAAAATTGTCGGATAACTTAGGCCAAAACTGTTATAATTCGTTGGTTTTTCGCTGGTTTCATTTAGATATATCTAAAAACCTTAAATTCCACAGTTTTGTCGAAGCTCCGGTTCGCAGGTTTTAGCCTGAAAAACTACAAGAGCCAACGGCTGTGGGACTATCCCATCGAACCTAAGGTTCGCGCCACGCGCTTTAGCGCATAGTCAATCAGTTTTGAGACAGGCTCACAGCTTTCTTTTTTAAATACATAGAGTCAAGCAGTGTCTTTCCTGTTTTTGTTTTGAAGATTTTTTGTTTTACCGACGCTATTGTCTCGAAACTGTAATCATCTTCGTACATATTAACAATAAGATCGGCTTCAACCAGTATTTGAAAATCTATGTCGTCTATTTTTTTGTATGAATGATGATTGCCGATTAAAAAATACACCCTCTCTTTGATATCGCTCTCAATTTCTAAATCGCCGATTAATTTTTCAGCTATTTTCGGAGCAAGTTCTTCGTGGTATTTTAATATGTCGGATTTATAAACTTCTTCCGCTCTGCGCAGTCCTATATCGTGCAAAATGGAAGCGTATTCGATGATAGCTTGTGTACGGTCGCCGCAATTTTCATCTCTTCCAATGGTTTGCGCAAACGCGAATACTTTAAGCGCGTGATTTATTCGCTTTACGTCACCGCCGTTGTAATCAATCATCAGATTAAGTATCGTGTTTGTATATTTGTTCCCTGTCATGCGCACCCTCTAGGTTCGTCATCATGCGCTCATATAATTCATCTCCTACACATTCACGCGCGTATTTACACCATTTGATGCATGTTTTTGTGTCGTTGTAGGCGACAAAACCGCATTTTTCGCAGATACCTTGCATATCTATCGAAAACAAATCAATATCACCGCCGCATATCGGGCACACTTTTGTTTTTAGTGACGGCGTCCGTATATTATCCGCGCCAGGGCAATGATATGTCATAAGGGTTGTTTCCTTCGCTGTGTGAACTAATACCCCGCCGCGGACTTGTTTACCGCAAATTTTGCGCGCAAACTCGTTTGCGCCTTTGCTGCGGCCGCGGCGAGGCATTTCATTATGCTTGACCTGCCGAGCCTAAGACGGTTTTATTTTTTTCGGAATACATATTCTTTAGTTCGTCCCGGGCGGGCCCCAGATACTTGCGCGGGTCAAATTCGCTCGGATTTTCAGCAAATACTTTGCGTACCATTGCCGTCATCGCAAGGCGTCCGTCGCTGTCTATGTTGATCTTGCAGACCGCGCTCTTCGCGGCTTTGCGAAGCTGTTCCTCGGGGATTCCTACAGAATCCGGCAGTTTACCCCCGTATTGCTCAATCATTTTGACATATTTTACCGGTACGGACGAGGACCCGTGCAGGACTATCGGAAAACCGGGTATTTTTTTTTCGATTTCGGCAAGAATATCGAAACGGAGCGGGGGCGGTATTAGGATGCCGTTCGCGTCGCGAGTGCATTGTTCCGGCTTGAATTTCGCGCGCCCGTGACTGGTTCCTATGGAGATCGCCAGTGAATCGACTTTAGTTTTTCCTACAAAGTCTATTACTTCCGACGGCTGGGTATAGTGGGAATGTTCCGCGCTTACATCGTCTTCCACGCCGGCAAGTACGCCAAGTTCACCCTCAACGGTAACATAGTCTTTTTGAGAATGGGCTAAATCGCATACTTTTTTTGTCAGCGCGACATTTTCATCGTAAGCCAGATGCGATCCGTCTATCATCACGCTCGAAAAGCCTGTCTCTATGCAGTCTTTGCAGAGTTCAAAGCTGTCGCCGTGGTCAAGGTGCAGCACTATGGGAATGTCATACCCCAATTCGTGCGCGTACTCTACCGCGCCGCGGGCCATATTTTTTAGCAGGTTTTGATTCGCGTATTTACGCGCTCCCGAAGAAACTTGCAAAATAACCGGGGATTTTGTCTCAACGCAAGCCTGTATTATGGCTTGAAGCTGTTCCATGTTGTTAAAGTTGTAAGCCGGCACCGCATAAGCGCCGCTCATCGCTTTTTTGAAAAGCTCTTTGGAATTGACTAGACCTAATTCTTTGTACGATGTCATAAAAACTCCTTAGTTTATGATTTTTTTCTTTAATAATATACTAATAATAGAAAGAGGTAAACGGGCCGCGTCAAGGACTGTCAAGGACTGTCTAAAACTTTTTTCAAGTTTTCAAGGATAATGTCAACATTCGGGCAGGCGTCAATTTCTTTAAGCAGGCCTCTCGCCAAATAGTATTCGATTAGCGGGGCGGTTTGTTCGCGGTATACTTCCAGCCGTTCTTTTATGGCTTCCACGTTGTCGTCATCGCGTGTATATAGCTCCCCGCCGCATTTGTCGCAGATGCCTTCTTTTTTGGGCGGGTTAAAGTATTTATGCCAGTTAAATCCGCATTTGCGGCATACCAGGCGTCCGGATAGCCGCTCAAACACAAGTTTGTCCGGTACTTCAAGGTTTATCACGGCGTCAATTTTTGAAAATTTTGTCAGCGCTTCCGCCTGCGCTATGGTACGGGGAAATCCGTCTAGGATGTACGAGTTTTTTACGTCATCTTTGGAAAGACGCTCATGTACCAGTCCTATTGTTATATCATCATCGACTAGTCTTCCCTCGTCAATGATGGATTTTACTTTCATTCCCAGCGGGCTTCCTGTAGCGATTGCTCCGCGAAAAATATCTCCCGTACTTATGTGCGGGGCCTTAAAAAATACGGTCGCTTTGACCGCCAATGTTCCTTTGCCGGCGCCGGGCGGCCCTAAAAAAACAAGTTTCATCAGTATCTCCTCTGTTATTTTTGTTCGATTTGCGGCAGCAGGCTGGGGAGGCAATTTTATCGAACAAATTCATTGTGGGTTCCAAGCTAAGCATCGCTTAGCTTGCAAGTCATTTTCAGTGGAATTTGTCCGTAAACTAAAGTTTCCAAACAACTCTCTTATCTCAATATATACAAATTATCCCAAAAATCCCACCCGCCAGCGCCCACCAGTGGGTTTACATACGCTCCGCGTTAGCATACCGAAAACGGTCTTCAGCCTCTGCCTTCAGTCTGAAAACAGCGCTTTGCATACGCGGCTGCTCTCATTGCTAATGTCCCTCTTCCTTTTTCCTTTTTACCTCTTCCTTCATTGTTAATTGCTAATTTGTGAGTGGGCGATTGGCATACGTGTCCTTACCTCTTCCTTTTTACTTTTTCCCTCTTCCTTCATTGCTAATTGCTCATTGTTGATTGTTAATTTGTGAGTGGGCGCTCTAAAAATCGTTAAAGAAATTTGATTTTATTGAATTTATGGCGGAGCTTTGAGCGCGGGTAAAAGTTTTATCGATCACTATGTCATTCATCAACATTTTCAGACTATTTTCTATTTCCGCTTTATCAATGACGCAGAGAATAAGATACGAGTATAACTTTGAATCGTCATACCAGTTTGCCGGCTCACTGCCCGGCTGAGCGGCAGACGCGCCGTCCGGCTGCGTGGCAGACTCTTCGTCCGACGCGCCGGACGGCGGACCAGACGGCACGCGGCGGACAAGCGCCCAAATTTCGCCGTTTTTTTGCGCCGCCGGCCACCGGCGCGAGGCCGTCCGCTTTACCATTGTTTCAAAAAAACTGCCGTACAATTCATCAGGATTACTCGAAATATTACTTGTTAAACGCCTGTAGACACGCAAAAAAACTAATTGTGGAAAATCATGCTCAACACTAAAATTATCCGCCCACTGCCTAAGCGTATCAAGATTACTGGAGTACTGTTCCGCGACAAATACATAGTACTGAGCGAATTCATCAAGCTTTTCCAGCGCGGGTATTCCGCCGTTAATATACACGGACACCCACCCGGCAAGCTCCACCCCGCCGCTATAACCTTGATAGTCGAGTATCTCGATAATACGGCTGGACTCAGCAGGCGGATTAAAATATGGCGAATTTTCAAGCTGTGGAGTAATCGAACATCCAACTAACGACGCCAATAACAGGGCCGCGGCAATTAGCAGCCTGTTGCATAGCATATTCCAAAACCATGGTTTTGGACCAGTTTCAATTTTCATTAGCAAAAAATTTTTTATGCAGACCGCGCACAATGATTGCGGCTTCCGCCTCATCAACAATAAAACTAATATTCACCTTACTTGCGCCCTGAGAAAGCATCTGTGTCTGAACGCCCAAACCCGCGCATACGCCAAAAGCGCTCTCCAGAATCACGGACGATTGGTCAACCAGGCCGACTATCGTAACTATGGCTTTTTTTGTTTTTACCTCAACATGGGCAATACTCGAAAGCGTTTTTTTTACGGCGGCAAGATCGTGCGCCGCGTCAAGCGTAAGCGATACAGAAACCTCGCTTGTGGCAACCATATCAACCGAGATTTCATGGCGGGCAAAACACGAAAATACTTCCGCCAAAAAACCGTACTGTCCAACCATGCGGCTGGAAACAATATCCACAAGCGTAACGTTTCCGCGTGTCGTAATAGCGCGTACCGGAGGAACATTGGCGGGCAAGAACGCGCTTATCACACTGCCCGGAGCCTTAGGATTGTATGAATTTTTAACGAGAACAGGCGTACCCGTCTTACCGCACGGCTGCATGGCGCGGGGGTGAAGCACCTGCGCCCCAAAAAACGCAAGCTCCGCCGCCTCATCGTAAGTAACGGCGCCGACAGGTCGGGCTTCCGCCACTATGCGCGGGTCCGCGGTAAGAATACCGTCAACATCTTTCCAAACCTGCGCTTCCTCCGCTTTACAGGCGGCGGCGATCATTGTGGCGCTCAGATCGGAGCCGCCCCGGCCCAGCGTCGTTATCGCGCCCGCCGCGTCTTTAGCGATAAAGCCGGTTACAACAGGAATTATGCCTTCGTCAAGCAATGGAAGCAGCGACTGCGGGATGCTCTGCCAGCTTTCCGCCAAAAGCTCCGCGGAACCAAAATTGGAATCGGAAATAAAACCCGCGTCCCAAGCGTCAATCGCGCGCGCGTTTATCCCTATGGATTGAAAGTAGCGGGACACAACACGTATAGAAAGCCGCTCTCCAAAAGAGACAAGATAGTCGCGAGTCCGCGCCGTCAATTCTTTAATAAGAGATATTCCCGCAAGCAAGCCGGCTAATTCATCCAGCAATTCCAGCAGATCCGGAGTAAGCGTCTTGGATAATTCAAGCTCGCGCAGCGCGTTCAGGTGGGCGTCCCTTATTTTTTCAACAGAAAATTTAACAGAGGCCGGCCCAATATCAAGAGCCTTTTCAGCCGCTTCAAGAAGAAAGTCGGTCGTATCGCCCATTGCGGAAAGCACCACAATAGGTTTTTTGCCGAGCCGCTCTTGTACAATTTCCGCAACGCGGCGGATATGTTCGGCGTCAGCGACAGAACTTCCGCCAAATTTCATGACAATCATGATATACCAGCTTCCAATCT
>JAISCO010000398.1 GCA_031265535.1 Spirochaetaceae bacterium
AAACAATATTTCAAAACCCAGCCATTTCCAACTGAGTTCCGCCTTGATGACGGACAGAGCGGCGATACAAGGCGGTATCAGCAGCATAAAAATCATGAACACAAAAGCGTTCAGCGGACGCATATCCTCCCGCACAGCCTCCTGCAATCCCTTGCTGTCCCCTTCTTCCTCAAGACCGACGTGGTACAAGATGCCCAGCGTGGAAACAACGACTTCTTTAGCCGCGAAACCGGTTATCGCCGCTATGGACATCTTCCAGTTAAAGCCCAGCGGCTTAAAGAACGGCTCAATTATATGCCCCAAAGTTCCGGCCGCGCTGTGTTCAAGCCGCGCGTCCGCCCGCATGGTTTCGACATAGGCGTCCACATCATCGCCGCCCGCATCAGGGTTTTTCGCAAGATAGCTTGTTTTAAGCTGCTCAACCTGTGAATCGGGTAATTGGTAGTCCGGGTAATTTGTCATCAGCCATATCAATATCGCGCAGGCAAGAATTATTGTCCCCGCCTTCTTTATATAACTGCCGAGTTTTTCCCAAACATGCCAAAGCGCGCCGCCCAGAGTGGGCATACGGTACGGCGGCAGTTCCATAACGAGCGGTGTCGGGTCGCCTTTCAGTACGGTGGATTTTAGCAGCGCGGAACTGACAAGCCCAAGCACAATGCCGCAGGCATAGACCAGCATTACCATGTTGGCCGCATTATTGGGGAAAAAGGCGGCGGTGAACAGTACGTATATGGTCAATTTTGCGCCGCAGCTCATCATCGGGGTTACAAGCACGGTTACGATGCGGTCGCGGGCGCTTTTTAATGTGCGTGAGGACATTACCGCCGGTACTGAACAACCGAAACCGAGCATCAGCGGGAATACCGACTGGCCGTGCAAACCAAAGCTGTGCAGTAATTTGTCGGTAGCAAACGCGGCGCGGGACATGTATCCGACATCTTCCAGAATTGACAGGAAAAAGAACAACAGCACGATGAGCGGCACAAAACTGAACACGCTGCCGACGCCGGCTATTATGCCGTCAACAAGCAGTGAGCGCAGCGGCCCCGCCTCCATATTGCTGTTCAGAAAATTGCTTATAAAATCAAAAAGCGATTGCAGCCAATTCTGCGGGTACGCGCCGATTGTAAATGTAAGCTGAAAAACAACCCAAAGTATGCCTATAAATATGGGGAGGGCAAGGAAGTGGTTCATTATCACTTTGTCGATGTTTTCCGTAAGTGAAAAATTTGTCTTTTTAACCGTATCGACAGTCTCTTTAACGGCGCCGTGAATGTACGCGTAGCGTTGTTCAGAAATGACTATTTCAGAGTCCTTGCCGTAATGTTTTTCTACCCATGCTATGCCGTCCTGCGCCATAGCAAGAACGTCTTTTCTGTTGGCATTATTCTCAAGCCGCGCGGGTGCGGCTTGGTCTTTTTCGAGTAGTTTTGCGGCAAGAAAACGCGCTTCAGCCTTGACGCGCCCGCTTTCTTCCACTTTTTTTTCTAGGTTTTCTTGGTTTTCGCCTTTTATGATTAGGTCTTCGATTTTTTGCAGCCACGGGTCTATCTCCGCGCCATAACTTAATGTCCTTATCTCTGTTTCCGCGCCGTCTTTGCCCGCGTTTTGCGCTTTCGTGTAGGATGAGTCGACAATATCGAGCAAATCATCAATGCCGTGCCCTTTAATGGCTGTGATTTTGGCAAAATCTATCCCCAAAGCCGCGGAAAGCTGCTTTTCGTCTATGCGTATGCCCCGCGCCTCCGCCTCGTCCGACATATTCAGCGCCCCCACTACGGGTATTCCAAGTTCCTGCATCTGGAGGCACAGGTATAGGTTGCGTTCAAGGTTGGTCGAGTCCAGCACGTCGATAATCAGATCGGGTTTTTCGTCAAGAATGAAGTCCCGCGAAACAACCTCGTCTTCCGAGTAAGCCGTAAGGCTGTAGATGCCCGGCAGATCGGTAAAATGATAGCTGCGTCCGTTTCGCGTCCGCACGCCTTCCCGTTTTTCCACCGTAACGCCCGGATAGTTGCCGACTTGATGGTGAGCGCCGGTCAGCGCGTTAAAAAGTGTAGTTTTTCCCGAATTCGGATTGCCCGCAAGCGCGATCCGCAAAGTGTTTTTTTCCATAAAAAATACCGCCCCTCCAACTACGCGCTCAGCGGTTCAACGACAATGCCTGAGGCCTCATATCGCCTAATCAGAACTTCATACCCAAGTATATGAATCTCTAACGGGTCGCGTAAAATTCCCCGCCTGATGATTGTCCCCTCCGCCCCCTCGGTAAAGCCCATGTCGGCAAGCCGTTTGCCAACTTCTTTCCCCAAATCTACCTGCTTCACTTTGAACGGAGCCCCATTCGGCATCTCTGATAAAAACATAATTTTCTCCTGTATGTTAGTGATACATAACAGTATAACCGCAATCCCCCATTTGTCAACCCATTTGCCATGGAGGCACATACGCTCCGCGTTAGCGTTTTGCCGCCGCTCGTTGGCGGCGGAGAGGCGTTCACTTTGACAACGGCGGTCAGGTGTTGCTAGCCCGCCAGCGGGTTTCACATACGCTCCGCGTTAGCGTCTTGCCGCCCCTCGTTGGGGGCGGAGAGGCGTTCACTTCGATAACGGCGGTCGAAAGGTTTGCTGCCTGCCGATGGGTAGGGGGTTTGACTATACTTTTATAATTTGTGTCGCCATTTATGGCGCAATTTGCGTAATTTGTGGCTAATTTTTCAATTCAGGAGGGGGGCGCTGTTTACTCGCATCATCGCAAACCGCAGCCTCCTTGCCCGCACCCCCTGCGCTCCAAAGATTTTTGCTTCGCTTGCGGTCTTGTCCTTTCTTATAGGGTAAAGCAGGCGACAAAACGTCAGGCGCAACAGTGCACCGCACTGTCGTGTGCTACCCCCGCCCGCCAGCGGGGAACAAGCAACTGTGAGTCAAACGCAAGAGTTTATGATTAAAGAGAAAAAGGGTATCCTGAAACCGACGGGTTTTGGGAGCCGGGACAGGTTGGCAATCCCTGAGGGGGAACATCCAGAAATGGAAGACCCCGGACG
>JAISCO010000091.1 GCA_031265535.1 Spirochaetaceae bacterium
TACCGCGGGCTTTTGGACAGTATGTACGTTGAACTTGCCATTACCAGCCGCCATGTTCTGGCTGTAGGCAGTCTGCCGTATATTCATAAAGACCCTTTTGACCGCCTCCTCATCGCCCAATCGCGGGTCGAAGGCATTACCCTGCTCACCGCCGACGCTACGGTGGCGCAGTATAAAGACGGGATAATCTTTATTCGCAGTGGTGTATAGTACCCCGCCGCTTTCCTTGTTCGCCGCAAGCCTGCTTGTCGCCATAATGAGACCGGCAGCTTACTCATCGGCCATCCGGTCCAGCTCTTCCAGGGATCTTTCACTAAACTTACCCCGCTCAAATTGGCTGATGGAATCTTTGATACGGGCGAGATTCGCCGGATTGTAAAGTGGGTCGACCCGGGCGCTTATCTTAAACGGGATGGCATTATGCAGGATTACTTGACGTAAAAAGAGCGTAACCGCCGCCGACATGGTAAGTCCCATCCGGTTAAAAAGCGCTTCGGCCTGTTCCTTGACCGTATCGTCAAGTCTGATATTCAACTGTGCCATACTGTACCTCTTGCTGGAAATATGTAGCATTTGCCGTATATTGTCAAGTATTTGTACAATAAAGGCGAGGAAGTGAAGGCGAAGGTGTCTTACGAGGAGTCTGACGAGCACTGGCGGGCGGCATGGCGGTAAGGCCGCGGATTGGGGGATAGCGGCGCGATGACTGAACGAGGCGGGCGTAATTCGTGTAATCAGTCGCCATTTATGGCGCAATCAGCGGACTCTTTTGTTACATTTTACTTTTTACCTGTTACTTGAATAAGAGGAGGGAAGGGGGTGTTAATTATTGCCGCGGCCCGACACGGCTAATAGAGGACGTGCAGAGGCTCGGCGCCGTGAACTCCAACCAGTTGCTGATGTACCGGATCGACCATCAGGTCCATCGCTTCAAGGGGTAGCGCGCCAAGGAGTATGTCTCTCGCGTCTGGAACCACCACGGCGGGAAGTACGGTGCTGCGGTCTTTCCACTGAATTTTTACCCCCTCCGTTACATCGTAGGTGTCCGTCTTACCGTCGGCCAGTGTAGATTCCGATGTTTCCTCAATGGCAAGCCCCAGTCTTTGCCGGATTTTCTCGTTGATGACCAGCGTCCACGCGCCTGTATCGGGCATAGCTTCCAGCGTAACGGCGCGGATTTTCGTGTCCGGTATCAGTCCGTTTCTCGCAGCACTGATGTCCCCGGCATTGGCCAGGGTAATTTCTGCCTTAAATACACTCATATAATTCTCCTTATCGCAAGTATAACACAAACAGGTAAAAAGTAAGAAGTAAGAAGTAAAAAGTAAAAGGTAAAAATGTCGCGTCCTGGTTTAAAGTTGTCATATGAGGAGAGGAAAAATGAAAGATGTGGTAAGGTACAGCGAGGCGTTTAAGCTGAGGTTGGTGGAGGACGTGGCCAACGGGAAGTATCAGAGCCTTGACGAGGCAAGGCGCAGGAACGGTATCCGGGTAGGCTCAACACTAAGCAAGTGGATAAAGCAGTACGGGCGGGAGGACATTCTGCCCAAAAGGGTAAAGGTGGAAACTATGAACGAGATAGATGAACTACAGGCAGCCCGCGGCAGGATACGGGAACTGGAAGCGGCTCTGGCCGATGCGCACATGGACTATTGTCTTGAGAGCGCGTTTTTGGACATAACACTATACTAATTTCCCTTGCCTTACGGCTAAAAATCCAAAGGCTTTTTAGCCCATTTCCGGTTCGGACCAGGCCGCTTTAACGGTCGGGATGTCTCTTCTCCTCCAGCACGACCGGAACGCTGAACTCTATTTCCGCGACAGACAGTGGGTTTATATGCGCCACGTACTTGGTACAGAAGCCAAGCGCAAAACCTCTTTTCATTGCTAACTGCTAACTGTTCACTGTTAATTGATAATGGGTGGGGGTAGCGGAATAGACCGGAGTGGAGCGCAAGCGGAATGAGGACTATGGAGCGAGGGGTCGGCAACTACGTTGCCGCGCCGTGACAAAAAATTTATCATAAACTTCAAAATTTTAACGGTTTAGGATTGATGCGCTTCCCCCCTTTAAGAGGTCATTGCTAATTGCTAATCGCTAATTTTTCCTTCTTCCTTCTTCCTTCTTCCCTCTTCCTTTTTATCCCCCTCCTTTTTATATTTTGAATTTATTTACTTCCGTTATTAGTCCGTCAATGTCATTTTTGTTCCCGACACTGATTTCGTTTACACGGTTAACCGCTATATTTATCTGATCCGCGCCGATGTCCATTTCTCTCATGCCGTTAGAAAGTTCCTCCGTGATAGCCTCCAGCGTTTTGCTTGCGTCTATTACATCGCCGCTGCTTGTCAGCATCGCTTCCGCGTCAATTTTTACCTGACCGCTTATATCCGTGAGCCTGCTTATAGCCTCAAGAATCTGCTGACTGCCGGCGGATTGTTCTTCCATAGCCCTGCGGATATTTTCCTCCTGTGTGAACACCGTTTTTACTCCGGTATCAATAGCTTCAAATTTTTTCAATACCGCGTCCGTTGATTTTGTTATCAGTCCTATAGAATCCGTTATCTTTTTAAGCACCGCGCTGATGGTCTTGGATTGCACGCTTGACGATTCGGCAAGTTTGCGTATTTCGTCGGCTACCACGGCAAAACCTCTTCCCGCTTCGCCCGCGTGTGCCGCCTCAATTGCGGCGTTCATCGAAAGCAAATTTGTCTGGCTTGCGATGTTTTCTATGACGCTGTTTATTTCCAAAAGCCCTTCCGATTCACGCGCAATTTCGCGTATGTCCGCGGACACCTGCTGCAAGCCCGACCGCCCGATTTCGGCCGCCTCCGAAAGGTCTTTTACGCTGTCTTCATTATTTACCAGGGTCTGCGTTACCGACTGTATGTTCGCAAGCATTTCTTCAATCGCGGACGATGATTGGGACACGCTATCAGATTGGCGGTCTATTTCCGTGTTTAGTTTGTTTATGCACAATATTATTTTGTCCATAGCTATTGCCGAGTTATTTACGCCCTCACTTTGACGCACCGCCTGAGATTTCATGCCTTTGATATTGGCGGTTATCTCGTTCACTGCCGCCGCGGTCTGCGTCATATTCGCCGAAAGCTCGGTTCCTATAGCCAGCAGCGATGACGATTTATCTTTTATTGTTAAAACAAGGTTATGGATATTTGCTATCGTGCCGTTAAAAGAATCTGTCATTGTTCCAATTTCATCGCTGCGCTTTTTTATGTCCAAATGCTTGGTCAAATCGCCTTCGCCCACACTTTTTAGCACATTTACGACACTGCCAAGGGGACTGCTTATGGAACGCGCCATAAAGACGGCTCCCAATGCGACAAGAATAAGCATAACCGCGCATATAATCGCGCTTATTATCAACATTCTATAAATAGGCTCGTTGATAATTTTTGCTGGGATTCCCACTAAAAGGCCCCACGGGGTAGTGGTGTTTCCCACAGTGAACGGGACGGCAAAAAACTGAAACTCTTCATTTCCCGCAAATCCCGCAAACTTATTTTTGAATGTATACTGTTTGCCGTTTCGTATTGCCTCCATCAATTCCGGCAGATGAGCTCCGGCGGTACTGATTTCTGTTTGCGCCATATTTTTTCCAATTCGCTCCCGGTCGTAATGTGCTGTTACTATACCGCTGTTACTGAAAACCGCCGCGATGCTACCCTCGTATGGTTTTATTTGCAGCGTTTTTTTCTGAATTATGGATATGTCAATATCAATGATAACAGCTCCCAGAAATTTATTATTAACTTTAACCGGCGCGCTTAAACTCGTTATAAAGCGCTTTGTCCCGTCTATCGTATACCAGTAAGGTTCTATCAATGTCTCGTTTCCGGTCCGTTTTGCAAGAATATAGTAATCTCCCTTTCCGGGAATTTCATAGTCCGTGAGTGATTCCAGCAGTACGCCGCTGCCGGACCGGCTCCAATATGGAATGAACCTGCCTGTCTTGTCGCTTCCTTCCGCGCCGGTATATTGAGCGTCTAATCCGTCCAGCGCGTTGGGTTCCCAGCAGCTTCCCGCCGCGGCGATTTCCGGGTTTGATTCAACAATTGATCTGATAAATAGATTATAGATTGGACGCCGCCGCGCCAGATTGATTTCTTTGTAGCGTTCCATAAACTGAGCGCCGGTACGCGCCGCGTCCATATATTTATCGAACCATATCGCAATTTCCAGCGCGCTTTCCTGCGCCTGATTTATAACCTCGTTTGTAATAAGTTCCGATATTTCGCTTTTCGAAATATTAAGAATTGTCCCTACAAGAACGCCTGAACCTATAAGATTAAGGCTGATTATCATAACAGCAAGTTTTTTCCCAATTTTCATTTCATAACCTTGTTTGAGGCGGCGGAATCGCCGCCGGTAATTATCAAGCGCTAACGCTTTCACGTTAGCGCTTTTCTCCTTTTTTTCCGCACGGCCGGATGCCATATCATATCTGAGGCGTGCAATTTGTGCGGATTTTAATGAACGTAACTAAAATAGAGCTTATGATGAAAATAATGAAATTTTCAAAAAAGTCAAATGCGAAAAATGAGGTAAGTTTGTCGCATTCACTCAAAGGGGAAATATGCCCGCGGTAACAGCGAAAATAGGGGGAGGAGGGGCTTTAATACCGCAATTTTGCGGTATTAAAGGGAAACTGCGATGCTCTTTTTTTACCGCCATGCGCGGTGCGCGCCGCCGGGAGTTTGCCCATTCATTGGACCGTATCCGCCCCAGCCGCGATGATGCCCCATGCCGCCAAAACGGTAAGCGTCGGTATCCAGCGTGTAATCCTTTCCGTTAAAAGTTACTTTTTCGGCGCGAATAAAACTGTATTCCGTAATGTAAGGAATGTCGCGCGCTCTGCCCGCGAGTGTAATTTGAGCGCCTTCTTTTAAGCCGTCAACAAAACCTAAAAGCTGCCGGATGCCGGATACAAAATATGTTTTGTCATTCGCTTTAACAGCGATGCGGCCGTTCACCCACTCCAGACTTCCGTTAAGAACAATTTCTTCACCGGCATTTTCCCGGTAATGCCCGCCGCGCTGCCACGGCCCGCCATTAGACCCACGCATACCGTCGTCATTCTGAGCGAAAACGAATCCCGCCGTTAAGGCCGCAACCGTCAATAAGATAATTTTTTTCATAAAGACCTCTTCTATAAAATTGATCATAGCTGATTAACATAAGTTAATCAGTCCCGGCTTAAAAGCCGTTCCACCGGAATTTTCATCTTTCGCGGAACAACTTTGTAAACTTGCTATAATATAAAACAAATGGCATATCGAGGGTTACAGTCTATTCAAGTAAAAAGTAATACAAATACAAATACAAATAAAAAGTAACAAGTAAAAGGTAATACAAATAAAAAGTACCAAGTAAAAGGTAAAAAGTAAATTGCTCATTGGTAATTGTTAATTCCTTCTTCCTTCATTGCTCATTATTAATTGACACTTCTTACTTTTTCCTTCTTACCTCATCCTTCTTCCTTCCTCCCTCTTCCTTCTTCCTTCTTCCCTCTTACTTTTTCCTTCCTCCCTCTTCCCTCTTCCTTCTTCCTTCCCCCCTATTTTCCGACACAAAAACGGCTGAACATTGCTTCAAGAATGTCGGCGTTCGATACCTCTCCGGTGATCTCGCCAAGGCTGTCTACGGCTTCGCGCAATGCGGGGGCGACCAGGTCGGCGGGAAGTCCCTCGTCATGGCGGGCAAGCGCGCTTTCAACACCGCTTATCGCCGCGTCTATCAGCGCTTTTTGGCGACCGCTGCCAAGGCCCGCGCCCGAAAGGTCCGGCGCTTTTCCCGCCGTTTTTGCCAGCGCCCCGGCGATTTTTTTGTAAAGGATGTTGAGGCCCGCGCCGGTTTTTGCGCTCACCGCGCAAAAACCGGCGGCGTTTTCAGGCGGAGGCTTAATGTCAGATTTGTTCCAAACGGTCAAAACAGGCTTTTTGCTCCATCGCGCGGAAAAATCCGCATCCTCTCTAAACAATGTCTTTTCATCTATAATGCCGTCCAGCGTCAGTATGATTAAATCAGCCCCCTCAAGCAGGTTAAAACTCTTCTCTATGCCGAGTTTCTCTACAAGATCGGCGGATTCACGCAGTCCGGCTGTGTCCGCAAGCCGAATCGGGATGCCCTCGACAGAAATCCAGCCTTCTATCCAGTCGCGGGTGGTACCGGGTATCTCGCTTATTATCGCCCGTTCTTCGCGCAGCAATAAATTGAACAAACTGGATTTTCCCGCGTTAGGCTTTCCCGCGATTACCACAAGCGCCCCGTCATGATACAGTTTTTCGGCGCGGTAAGACTGTTCAAGGGCGCGAAGTCTAGCAAGGGCTTCCTCGACTTTTCCCCGGCCGGGCAGGGTCTCATCACCGGCGCTGACGCCGTCAAGCTCGGAATAATCAAGCAACAGTTCAATTTCTGTCAATGAATCCAGTAAAAGCATGTTAATCTGCCGTATTTCCCGTTCTAAAACGCCTGAAAGCCGCGTAACGGCGCGTCCGCGTCCCGCATCGCTTTTTGCGGAAACTATTTCCATTACCGCTTCGGCGCGCGTCAGGTCGATTTTGCCGTTCATGAATGAACGGAAGCTGAATTCGCCGTTCAAAGCCTGTCTAAAGCCGTGGTTTAGCAGGGTTTGGAGTACGGCGCGCCCCGCGGCAAGTCCGCCGTGGCAGCTAATGTCTATTCCGTCCTCGCCGGTAAAACTTTTTGGCGCGCGGTATACGCTGACCAGCACTTCGTCAACCGGTTTACCGTCGTCCTCTATCCAGCCGTACACTATCGTGTTCGCCGCGGCTTCGCGCAAAGCTGCCGGACGCGAAAAGCAGTCCGCCAAGAGTTCTATGCTGCCGCCGCCGGAAGCCCGAATCAGGCTCAGGGCTGTCTCGGCAAGCGCCGTCGCGCAGGCGGCAATCGGGCTGTCGTCACCGTAATATATTTCATTTTGCCCGCTAAATCTGTCCGGCATATTACAAAAAATAGACGATTGCCCCCCTCCTGTAAACCCCCCCCATTTGCCATGGAGGCACATGCGCTACGCGCTAGCGTCTTGCCGCCGCCGCAAACTTGTTTGCGCCGTTGGCGGCGGAGTTGCGTTCACTTCGATAGCGGCTTTCATTCCTCACTCCTCACTGCTCCTTACTAATTGTTAATTGCTCCTTGTTAATTGTTAATTTTTGCCCTCTTCCTTTTTACTTTTTCCTTTTTACTTGACAGCGCTGCTATTGAAAAATCATGCTGGAATAACTAGAATAACTAGAGACTGTTTCAAAGCCGCTTAGTCTTAAAACAGTCTCATTATAGATTTTATGATTTTTAAACAAGAAAATATATTTAACCGGCCGGGTCTGTTTACTCTTTGCTGTGTGGGGCTGATCGCCTTTGTTTCGGTAGTCGCCGCGGCCATGTTTTTTTTGACGGTGCGCGGAGCTGAACAGACTATGGTGCCGGATATCCGCGGCAAAGGCTTAGTTGAAGCTTTACTCGAACTACAGCAAAAGGAACTCTATCCCCGCATTGAACTCCGGTACTCCGGCTCCGTGGCGGACAAAGGGCTGATTATTGAACAAGACCCCCGCGCCGGCTCGATAGTAAAGGCCGGCAGACGAATACGGCTTGTTATCAGTCAGGGCGCCGCGATAAGCACCCTTGAAAACTATGTTGGACGCGGCATTAGTGATGTACGCATAGAACTGCAAACACTGTTTGCCTCGAATCCCCAACCGCTTATACGCCTGAAAGACCCTATTCTCTACCAGTATTCCAGCAGCCCCGCGGGTACAATTTTAGAACAAAACCCCGCCCCCGGCGCTAATATATTCAGTCCCATAGAGTTAGATCTCATAGTCAGCAGGGGTGAAGAAAACACTTTAGTTGAAATGCCGGATTTTATCGGACTCAGCGCAGCCCAAGCCGTCGAAAAAGCCGGTAATTCGGACATCCGCTTTAATTTTAGCACGCGCTTAGGACAAGGCCGCAGAAACGCCGAAACGGTCATTGCGCAATCCCCCGAAGCCGGGACAAAAATAGCCTCCGATGCCATTGCGGAAATTGTTTTAGCATCCCCCGCACGCATTGATTTGGATGAAAACGAGGTATTTAACCTGTTCAAATACACACTGCCGGAGAACCCTTACCCGCTGCCCGCCGCGCTTGAAGTCATATTGCCCGACGGCGAACGTAAAATTCTTGTCTCGTTAAAGCACGCCGGCGGCGATTTTACCTTTCCCTACCGCCTGCCTTCCGGCTCTGTG
>JAISCO010000094.1 GCA_031265535.1 Spirochaetaceae bacterium
GAGGCCGGCGACGCCCCCGAAGGCCGGCTGCTGCTGGACACCATAGGAAGGATAAGCGAGCCCTGCGGGGACCCGGTATTCCTGTTAATGGACCGTGCTTATGAGGATTGGGCGGCCCGGTGGCTGGCGTTTCAATGGGGTTACACGCCGGCGGTTCCCCCAAAAAAGAACCGGAAACATCCGTGGGAGTATGACAAAGAGCTGTATAAACGGCGGAACGAGGTGGAGCGGATGTTCCGCCGTTTAAAGGCGTTCAGGCGGATCTCGACACGTTATGACAAGCTGGACTTGATGTTTTCCGCATTTATCTATCTTGCCTTATGTATTATTATCGGTTCTTCATTGGGTTCCCTTTGTGTGAACACGCCCTAACAGTGTCTAGCATCTTTTCAACCCACCCCTCCGGTATCTTCCCCTTCTCACTCGTCGCCGCCAGCTCCCCTAATGTTGCGGGTATTGCGTTCAAGTTCCATAGCCAGTTCTTCCTCGGTAGGGAGGATGAGTTTGTACTTGGACGCGAAAATCCGGCGGCTTTCTTCCAAAACAGAGTATTTTACGATTGTTTCATCTTTATCGGCGCATAGGATAATGCCGATAGTTGGATTATCGTCAGCACCGCGTTTTAAGTCGTCGAACATACGGACGTACATATCCATCTGCCCGATGTCCTGATGGGTCAGTTTTTGGGTTTTCAGATCGATGATAACAAAACATTTGATCGGATAGTTGTAAAACACAAGATCAATATAAAAATGCGATGTCTCCGTGCTGATACGGAATTGACGGCCCACAAAAGAAAACCCCCTGCCCATTTCCAAAAGAAATTCCTGTAAATGGCCGATGATGGCCGATTCAAGACGGGATTCGTTTCCCTTGGGATTTTCCGGAAGTCCGAGAAATTCAAGAACATAGGGGTCTTTTATAAGATTATCAGCGTCTGTACTCTTAGGACGTTTTGCCTTGGTTATGGATTTTTTCCGGGTTGAGAGCAACCGTTCGTAATATTTTGATTTAAGGTTCCGCTCCAGAACACGGACGCTCCAATTTTGTTCGCGCGCTTCGGCAAGATAATAATGGCGGGCTTTTTCGCTGTCCTGCCGTATGATAAGCCGGACATGGGACCAGCTCAAAAGGCTACACAGTGTGTAGCCTTTTGGTCATTCTGAAAAGCAAGATAAAATTGTCTGATATTTTTCAGATTGGCTATGGAGAATCCCCTGTCAAAAGTCTGTCCCAAATAAATAGAAAGATTGCGAATTAAAAAATCACCGTAATTCGCCCGCTCTTTGCCGTGTTGTTCCTGCTCGACAATCCGTTTCCCCACTTCCCAACAGGTGGCGGTCATAGCAAAATTGACGGCGGCATAAGCCTTGGCTCGTCCCTCCTGTAAAATGGCCGAAATATCCGCCATAAAACAATTTTCGTTTTTTGATAAAGCTGGTGTTTCAGGCGCAAGACTGTTTCTGATTTTGCCTACCATACAAACCCCATCCTTTTCAAATGAGATTTCACTTTCGCTTCATACTCAGCCGCTTTTTCGATAATAACAGGCAAGGTTTCTTCATAACGGGCGGCGAGTTCAGTCACGCGGTCTGCGATGTTGAGGGAAACTGTCGTACAAAGAGCGGCGATGCCGTCGTAAATAGTATAATACCACTTTCTGTTGACAAGCAACTCAAATATTTCTTCATCAGTCAATTTTTGGTATTGTTTTTTTGTTTTTTCTTCAAGAATTTTTCTTAAATTCTTGAGGGTTTTATAATATTCGTCACATTGGATCTTTTTTGATAAAAGGCTTTTCAGAACGGCAAGGTCTTCATCGGCAAGTGATTTATCTTTTAATTTTGTTTTTAAAGCCTCTAAATCCAGAGTACCGGAATCTTTCAGCACTTCGTTAATGACCGAGCCATCCTCCGCGTTTTCAATCATTTCTTCAAGTTCGCTTTGTTTCTCCGAAACCAATACTTCTATTTCATCAATCGCTTTCTGTTCGTCATGAAAAAATTCTTCGACTATGATACAGCGAGGAATCAGTTTGCCTTCCCATCCGATAACTTTTTCCTTGCCTTTGTTCTTGCCGGATTTGACTGCTTCAACAATGTTTTCCGTTTCCCGCGCCGCCTTGTAGCCGTCCTGGACAATGATAAAAACATCGTCGGCCATTACATCCTGCCAGTAGGCAAGAAGCGCTTGGTAAACATCATATTTATCTATGAGGGTGATTTTCTGGAATTCTTCAAGAATTGCTTCGGCAAGGAAATGTATCAGTTCTTTGACCTTTGTTTTGCCGGTAATTTCACGAAGTGAATCGTTGACCCGTTCTTCCCATTTTTCAAACGCATCACCTACGCTGTCCGCATAGCGGCTGAATTCGGCATCTGAATAAACCGCATGGCGCACATCATCCTTGCTCATTTCACTCTGATAAAACCCGTCGCGCAGGGGTGTAAATAATATGGATTTAAGATTGCCGAAAACGCTCCAGTATCTGTCCATCCTGTCAACATCATAATCGGGGATGCCGCCATGAAGATGGGCTTCAATGCTCTGCAAATCTTCCGAATCACTTGAATCAATATAACGAGGAATATTGAGGTTATAGTCATTTTTAGCGCGTATCTCGTCCAAAGGCACAAAGCGGGAATATTTTTCTTCAGTAATCTGCTGCCTGAATGTGGTAACAATTTTATAAATATCGCGCTCCCGCA
>JAISCO010000096.1 GCA_031265535.1 Spirochaetaceae bacterium
AGGATACATATTTGTCCATGACTATAATAATAATCAATGGACAGGAGCGAAAGCCGGAGTAAAAAAGTTTGCAAAGGAGTATGGTATACCCTATTTTCCATTAAGCGACGAAGCGGGAAGCGCTGTGTTTATCAAATAAATTGTAACAGCGGGTGCTTCGCCTAACAGGACTGCGTGTAGTTTCATCGTAACTCAAGCCGTAAGGTTTTTCTACCGGTTCATCTTTTTACATCAATCACTTGCGACTTACAAGTGATTGATGTGCTTCCCCGTTTTATTTGAAACCGACTCAACTGTTAATTCTTAATTTTAATTGTTACCCCCCCCCCCCCCTGGCTTTGCCGGGGCGGCTATAAAAGTTTGACATTTCTGGGAGTATCAAGGATGCTCTCCTCTTATAAGTGAACCGCGCAAAGTTCAACAGATAGGAGGCACGAATGCAAGATTATAATAGAGATACCTCCTAAGTATGCGGTTTCCGCAGTGGTAGGATATATCAAGGGAAAAAGCGCGATAGCGATAGCCCGGACATATCTGGGGAAGCGGAACAATTTTACGGGGCAGAACTTCTGGGCGAGGGGATATTTCGTATCAACGGCAGGACGGGAGGAAGAAGTGATCAAGCGGTATATCCGGGAACAGGAAGCTGAGGATAGACGGCTGGACCAACTGGAAATGTTCAAAGAAAACTAAGCGCAAAAGCCGCCTTTAGGCGGTTCCAAAATCAACCGCTTTGAGCGGTTCATAAAAACAAGCCACCGTCTTTGCCGGTGGTATTTAATTGCTCATTTTTCCTTTTTACCTCTTCCTTTTTACCATAAATTTTCTAAAAGTAAAATTGCTGCCTACCCTTCAGTGCCCTTGACACGCCTTCGCCGCGCCGTTAAGCTGATTACAGGTTTAAGGGCGGCTGCTTTTCTTTTGGCATTTCGCCTTTAACCGATAGGAGTTCAGTTTTGAGCAATACAAAAAAATCTAAATTTGCCCCCCCCCCCCCCAACCTGTTCATAGTTCTTTATTAAATAATTTTCTTAGCTTTGTAATAAAAATTGGCATGAAAATGCCAAAATCCGTTGTCCACTTGGGGGCGCGGCTGCTGAGCTTGAGGGACTATCCGGGCGTTCTTATAAACTACCTGTGTCACGACAGAGACAACTTCCCTGTTGAGCTTGGCGTCCTGGCAAGAATCAAGGATGAGGGACCCTACCTCAAAGAATGGATAGAATATCACAGGATGGCCGGGGTTGGAAAATTCTATCTGTGCGACAATGAAAGCTCAGACGACACAAGGGAAATACTGGAACCATACATACGGGAAGATGTCGTTGAATATTTTTATTGCCCGGGGACGGGAAAGGGAAACAGCGGCCAGATTCGGGATTATGCAAATGTTGTACGGCGCGTCAGGAACAACGTTAAATGGCTTGCCATCATTGATGTTGATGAGTTTATCGTACCGGTAGAGAAAACAATCATTGATGTTATCAATGATTTGCAGGCAGATATTTGGCGGAAAGAACATAAAAAACTTTTTGGACTCGCCATTCGCTGGGTGCAGTACGGATACGGCGGCCATTATACAAAACCGGACGGACTTGTTATCGAAAATTTCAGGAAAAACGGCGGGGCTGTCAATTTAGTAAAGTCTATAATCAATCCACGCGCGGCTTTTTACAAGCTGCCTTTCCTGCCTGTGCACACGCCTATGTACCTTGATTTCGGTTTTGGGCGCACGGAAACCGGCGAACAAAATCCGAGGGAAGCCTCAATATCAGTTAATAACATTCGTATAAATCACTATTTTACAAAATCTTACGAAGAGTTCTACAAAAAGATTGAGCGTAACAAAATCGGCTACCCTGAAATAACATACTACACAATCCCTGAGTATGACCCGAACGATATGTCCCAGTACGAGGACCCCATCATGGACAAGTATGTGACGGCACTGAGGCGCGCCGTTGCCGGCTGATGAAAAGCTGGGTGAAAAAAGCTGATAGATAGTAATTGTTCATATAATTTATTTTTATAAGGAGTTTATTTATGGGAATAAGCAGCGGATCATTGCAAATGATGTGTTTTGCGGTGAAAAACGGCGTAGATTTTTCCAAAACGGTAACAATCGGCAGACAGTTGTTTCAAATACAAAAAGAAGACCTGAATAAAATATTGTCCGGCTACGATTCTCAATACACAAATAGTCCGCAAATGGAAAAATTAAATAGAATATTCTATACGGAATTTCGTCCTTATGCCGAACCTTTATTTGAATATTTTGGCGCGAAAGTCGTTGATTCTATAGACATCAGCGATTACGAAAACGCCACAATTATTCAGGATATGTGCGCGCAAATTGACGGGAAGCTAAAAAACAAGTATACCTGCGTCTGGGACGGCGGCGCGCTGGAGCATATCTTTCATTATACAAACGCAATCAAAAATTGTATGGAATTAGCCGAAACCGGCGGACACCTTATACTGGAAACACCGGGTAATAACTGGTTTGGGCACGGTTTCTACCAGTTTTCTCCGGAATTATTTTTTAGCCTACTGGACAGGCAAAACGGATTCGCCGGTACAAGAGTATTTATGCAGAATGATATGTTTAACTGGTACGAAGCCGTTTCACCCAAAACTCTTGGGACACGAACCGGTATTTGCTGTTCGCTCAACCGTCCCATGTTGATGTATGTTTTGTCGGAAAAAACAAATGATACGCCTGATATAATAAACGCCTATCAAAGCGATTATCAAACCGCATGGGCCAATAACAACCCTGTAGATAAAAATACGATCACCGGATCAAAAACACTGCGGATGCTTTACAATATCAGGTGCTGCATACCCAGATTTTTATTACCGGCCGCGTGGCGGATTTGGAACAGCTTGTGTTATTTCAGGCAAATCAGTAAATGTTATATACGGGCAAAGTTTTTTGAAAAATCATACAGTGGGGAGGGGGGGGGGGGGGTAATATATGCGCACCCCTGGGTTTTCGCTTGATATACCTGTAAAGAAAATGGAAAAATTTATTTTTTGGAGTTTATCATGGGAATAAATGCGGTGCAAACGCAAAATAATTTGAAAAATCCAGTCGTAGTTTTCGGTGGGGGGGGGGGGGGTAAGCCTCGCTTTTCGCTTGATAATATCGCCCAAAAGATGGAAGGATTTATCCCGCCGTATCTTTTTACGTTTATGAAAGACGCTTATTTTTCACGTATAAAATTAAAGCCGTTAAAAAGGCTCAGGTTTACCGTGCATTTAACCGATCATTGTAATCTGAACTGTCGGGGATGCGACAATTTTTCGCCAATCGCGGCTGAACGAAATGTGGACGTTTCCGTATTTGAAAGGGACTTTGCGCGAATTCAAGAACTAACAAATGAAAATATTGATGATGTGCAGCTACTGGGCGGCGAGCCGCTGCTTCATCCACAGATAAATTTACTGCTGAAAACGGCAAGAAAATACATACGGCGCGAGACGCCTGTCAGGCTTGTTTCCAACGGAATACTGCTAACAAGGATGACGGATGAATTTTGGAATTGCTGTGTGGATAATAATATCAAAATATCTGTTACAAAATATCCGACAAATATTGATCATGACACAATCGAAAATTTAACGAAAAAATTTAAAGTAGAATTTTCATATCATGGAGATTCGGGCGAAAACTTGAAGAAAATGTTTTGCGATCCACTTGAGTCAGAAGGAAAGCAGAACATAAAAACAAATTTTATCCGCTGCCACAGATCTAATAACTGTATAGAGTTGAATAATGGCAAATTGTACACATGCGCAACCATTCCAAACGTCAAATATTTTAACAGATTTTTTAACAAAAACCTGAAAGTAACAGAGGATGATTATATAGACATTTATAAGGCGAAAGATATAAACGAAATATTAAATTTCTTGTGTAAGCCGCCTCCGTTTTGCCGTTATTGCGATATTGACCACAGGCGGAAAGGTATAAAATAGACTGTTTCGCGCAAAGAATTAGCCGAATGGACATAACGGCCTAAAATAAATAAGCTTGTAAGATGTTATTGTAATTGATAAGACCACCGGCGATGCCGGTGGTCTTTGACTTCAAAGAACTGGAAAGAATTGTCCATTGAATATATGCCTGAAAGTTGGAAGCTGTTTCCAATTGATGTTGTAGAGCAGCAGAATCCTAAAAAAAGCAACACGACGATCACGAGTCCGGTAAGTTCTTGATGAACCATGCCGCGGAGCTTCATTGTGTGTTAAAAAAAAGCGATGAACCGTAAGCCGGATTCTGTATCCCTTCCAATGGAAGGACTGCCGCCATCTATCTTGAACTGCCGTTGCCGGCAGTTTCCATGCAGCCTACCCGCGGTTATAGAGTGGGCGCTCAACCGCTGTTCAGCTTTGCTCCTGATGAGGCTTGCCATGCCGGAATTGTTACCAATTCCGCGGCGGGCTCTTACCCCGCCATTTCACCCTTACTGCCTGCCTTACTACAGGCAGCGGTATACTTTCTGTTGCGCTGTCTGTGATTCCGCCTTCTTGCGAAGCAAGCGGCGAAACCCCCGGCCATTAACCGGCATCATGCCCTGCGGAGCCCGGACTTTCCTCATTAATAGGGCCATCGCTATAGCGCGCCCTGTTAACGCGGCGGCGGTTCATCGCTGATATTATTCTTAGCACATAACTCCATCAATTACAATGATCCAAGCTTGTCAATGATCCAAGCTCTTTTCCGCACAGCAATTTCATAGAAAGTTAAGAGCTAAGAAGGCGGAAAATGAAAGCTTTTTAAGAACGCTGTTAGCCGGAATATCATTAAATATGCCATAAATATACCTATTGCTTTTTCTTGGGAACTGTAAAAAAATGACCTGTAATTATCAATTAGATGTGTTATACTATTTGTAGTTTAAGACGGGGGTAAAAACTATGGATAGTATCGTGGAAAAAAGGATGAAGGCACTACTCTTCCTGTTGGATGAAAAACAAAAAAGAATTGCTGAAATTTTCGGACAACACCCATATAAATTTAATTTTTTAAGGATGGAGAAATGATGAATCAGAAACATGGCGTACCGGCAATAACAAATAAACATGACAATCCTCAGCTCCCGCCGCCGCACGAAGCACCGGCGGGGAAAAATCGAAAAACCATTCTCTCGTTTGTTGCAGCGGCATTAATCCTTGGATCTTTTTTCCCAGCGGCTGATTTTTTTTCGTCTAAAAATTTTACCGGTGATTTGCAAAGGAATCTGGATAAGAAAAATACTACGGCGATTACGGCATTTGCCGCCGCTACAGCGGGAAGCGTTGCCATTTCGCTTTTGCCGGGCGATATAGGTACCGCCATAAGTGAGAAACTCGCCGACATAGCCGGTTTTTTTATGTTAGTAATAGGCGCAATCATGCTGGAAAAAATCATATTGGCTTTTTCCGGCCTTATCGTATTCAAGATAATAATACCATTGTCTTTTGCCGGTCTATTATTTTTTATTTGGACAGGGAAAAAAGAATTATTTGTCTTTTCGTTCAAATGTTTTATATTCGGCATCATCATTATGACCGCCATCCCTGTTTCTTTAACGGCCTCTAATCTGGTAGAGGCCAATTTCGCCAATACTGTAGCCCAAACAATCGTGGAAACAGAACAGAATACCGCGAAAATCGATAGTACAATCCAAGAAATAAACAACGAATCGGAAAAAAGAAAATGGTATGACATCCCGGGTAAAATTGCCGATGCCGTTAAAAACTTTGCTTCGGAAATAGGAAAAAAGGCAAAAACCGCTCTTGGGCAGGCACAAAAAATGTTTAGAGATCTGGCTAATATTTTAGTAACGATGGTTATAACCGTTTGCGTCATCCCCCTGCTGACAATAATCGCTTTTGGTCTGCTCATAAAATCAATGTTTGGTATTGATGTTGCGGATGCCGCAAAAGCATTAGCCGGAAAAATCGGGTCTGCCGGTACCGGTTTGGCGAAAAAGAAGGAGTGAATAAGCAGTTAAGCATCATTATAGTATTTCTACCAAGAAAATATTATGTTCATGTGGGGGAAGTCTCCCCCTCGCTCCAACCCCGCTATGCGGGTTTTCCGCTACCCCCTCTACAGGGCTAGCCGCCCCGTAACGCCCCGCCGTAACAAAAAGTTCATCATAAACTTCAAAATTTTAACGATTTATAATTGATGCGCTTCCCCTTTTTATTTTACTTCTTCCTTTTTCCCTTTTACTTATTTATTTGCGCCCCCCTTCTGAATTGAAAAATTAGCCACAAATTACACAAATTAACACGAATTATCAGATTAAAGATAAACTTTGAACGCGCCGCTATCTAAGTAAACACATCTCTGCCGCCAACGGCGCAAACAAGTTTGCGGCGGCGGCAAGACGCTAACGCGGAGCGCATGTAAACCGGCTGGCAGGTTGACTCCATGGCAAATGGCAAAACCCCATAACGCCGTTATCGAAGTGAACGCCGTTCCGCCCCCAGCGAGGGGCGGCAAGTTGCTAGCGCGGAGCGCATGTGCCTCCATGGCAAATGGTGAAATCTCGAAGGCCGTTATCGAACCAAAAGTCTCTCCGCCCCCAGCGAGGGGCGGCAAGACGCTAACGCGGAGCGTATGTAAACCCACTGGTGGGTTGACCTTTCGGCAAGCGTTCGCTATGATTTCATGTATTGGGAGCGGTGTCCGAGTGGTTGAAGGAGACGGTCTTGAAAACCGCTGAGCCGCAAGGTTCCGGGGGTTCGAATCCCCCCTGCTCCGTGAAGTAATAACCGCCGGCAAACGCCTTGTTTAAGAAAAGGCTTGTATTGGCGAGTCGCGGGGGATTCGAAACGAAGCGCGACTGAAAGCAGGCCAAGGCGAAAGCCTTACCGCGGCAATGCGCCGCACGGACGCGGCGGGAGCGCGAAGGCGGGAGTGAGGGAGCAAACAGGACGTTTGCGACTGAACCCCGAATCCCCCCTGCTCCGGTGCTGTTTGACCTGTTCAAGAGCCCGCTTATGGATTCTATGGACTTGAACTCAACAGCAGGGGTTACCCGGGAAATTGAATTTTCGACCCCTATTATAAAAAAACTATATGTGCTAGTGTTAAAGAACTTCTTGGAGCGGTGCGAGAGCGGTCGAATCGGGCTCCCTGCTAAGGAGTTGCGCCCCTAAAGGGCGCCGGGGGTTCGAATCCCCCCTGCTCCGAAAATGAGGTTGTAGCTCAGCTGGATAGAGCATTAGATTGCGGATCTAAAGGTCGCACGTTCAAATCGTGTCAGCCTCATTTTT
>JAISCO010000099.1 GCA_031265535.1 Spirochaetaceae bacterium
TTAATCAATCCTGCGCCCTTGCCGCAACCAGCGTCCACACCGCGTTCACCCTCCGGTCAAACCACGTTTCCAGTATCATTACGCCGGTCAAGTCTCCCGCACTTCGCGTAACATTATGGGAACTACGCCCGCCGGCTACATCGGATGTATTGCTGTCAACACGGGTGGACAATTGGGGCAGCAGCGAGACGAGCGCGTTTTCATAAGACGCCTCGTAAGTTTTTTGAAACGATCCCTTATTTTTTGAATACCCGATACCGGCCATGAAACCCGGAATCGTAACGACATACTTTTTTGTCCAGTCAGGAACCCCGTCCTCCAGAACCGAGTTGTATGGCGGAATATCGGAAACCCCCGTGTACCGAACCCGCACAAGAACAATGCCGTTCTTTTCAAGCAAATTACGGTCACGGTCAAAAATTAGCGCGTCCAGAAACTCTTCCGGATTGCGCCGCAGTTCCAGCCGGTAATCAAAATCGCTAAAATAATCCAGAGCGCCCGCTCCCTGGTTCAGAACGGCCACGCTCTCTCCGTGAAGGCCGTGATACAGTGCCGCCTTCCGCGCCGCGTCCAGCAGCGCCAGCCGTACCCCCTCGTCCCGGTTTCCTCGCCTTCCCGCCACACCAAAAACCGTAATCGCTGAGCCGGACGGCCTGGTTACCCAATACCCGCTGTCGAACACAGCTTCAAGAGGGGCATCCTCCGCCGACAAAAGGCCCGACGCGGTTCCCAAAAGAAGCGCAGACAGCACGAACACACGAATAAAAGATTTCATCATAAAACCACAGCCTCCAAACGCCCGTCACAAGTCAGAACAATTAACAACAATTAACAAATGCCCACAGATCACTGTCATTATCCAGCAGTTTTACTTTCCGCTCCACTGACCACTTTTAACTGTTAATGGGTGGGGGTAGTGGAAAAGCGTTTTGCGGAGCAAAACCTTTGGAACGAGGGGGAGCCGTAACAAAAAGTTCATCATAAACTTCAAAATTTTAACGGTTTAGGATTGATGCGCTTCCCCTCATTCAAGTAAAAAGTAAAAGATAAAAAGTAAAAAATTCCCTGTTAATTGTCACTGCTACTTGTTCCTTTTTCCCTTTTCCTTTATCTATTCCTTTTTACCATAAATTTTCTAAAAGTAAAATTGCTAGTCATCCCCCCCCCCCCCCTCGCAAAAAAGTACGCGCTGTCCGTCTATCATAAAACATTCCTAAGCAAAAAAGCCGGTCCCAAACGGCATAAGGAGCACTATACCCCATTTGAAACCGGCTCGTGGATCCAAGATCAATTGCCGCAAAGGGCAATTACTCAGTCGCCTACCGGTACAGGACCGCCGCCGGCCTCTTTCGAGAAGGCAGTATCCATGCGCTGCAAAGCGTCAAACGCCGCCGCCGCGGGAATCGCCAGTTTTGCCGCGGCGGCCGCCTGATTCACCTCGTTTGCCGCCGCCGACTTGCTGAACTCCATCACCACCCAAAGGAGTCCGTTGTCGTCCCGCTCCAGCTTTACCGTACGCGCGCCCTTTAACTCGGCCTTTGAAAGCGTCTGTGTGATGTTTTCCTGAAAAGACAGCGCCGCGGACGGGTCAATCTCGCTTGTGGCCGTATAGTCGTTCACCATGTCCTTCACGATAGTGCTCAACTGCCGCGAAATATCCGCGCGCGCCCGTGTCTCCGCAAAAGTCTTGCCGGTACCCATCTTGGTCATATCGTTTCCAATCCTGTAGGTACCGATACCGATAAGCACATCCTCGGACGCGTTCAAGTATGCGTCATTCACAAAACTTGGAACGCCGCTAAGCCCCTTGCCCATACTGCCCGAAGGCGCCGCCGGAGCGCTCGCGCACCCCGCCAGCGACAGCAGCAAAGCAACTGCCGCGCCTAAACCTAAAACAAAAGATTTTTTCATCTTTCACTCCTTGCCGGACGAACCGGCTATATTAAATTCCGGCACAAGCCGGTTACAGACCCCTTTATTGAGGCCAAATAAACACAAAAAAGTAAAAAGTAACAGGTAGCAAGTAACAAGTAACAAGGAATAAGTAAAAAGGAACAAGTAAAAAATAAAAAGGAAAGTCACTCCTCACTCTTGATTCCTCATTGCTCATTGATAATTGTTAATTCACTCCTCATTCCTCATTCCTCATTCCTCAATAGCGCTCGGAAGCGACCGTCAACACCTGACCCGTTTGCGTACTCAACGCCCGCAGACGCAAACGCCTAAGACTGCCCGTACCCGTAACCGCGCCGGTAATGATAACGTCCGCCCCCGCGATTTTACCGATAGAAACAGCCTGACTGTCGTCAACCTCGCCGGAGGACTGAAAAGACTGTTCTTTTCTGATCCTGTCAAGTTCGCTGCGGTCAATCAGAGTAAAGCCTTTGCTCACCATGATGAATTCAAGTTCTCCCGCGATGAACTCGGAAATTTCAGCGTCCTGCGCCGTAACATACACAATGGCAAGCCGCGACCTGGGAGTAAGTTTTTCCATAATCGTGTTGCCTGCCCGCAGCAGCGTTCCTTCAACACTACCGTCGGCAGGCGCGGGAGCGGCTGTGGCGGTGTCCAGGCGGGAAGCCGCATTTGACGCCGCGGCGCGGGCGGGCGCGGCATCGGCGACGGTTCCGCCCCCAGTGCTCTCAATGACAAAATTTCTTAACGAATGAGGCGTAACCGTGAACCTCACCGTCCCCGAACGGGCGCTGAACGACAGAGGAGCTGTCTTTAACGTGTATAGCTCCGCGTAAATCGTGTGATCCCCGTCCGGAACACGTATAGTACCCGACTCGCCGTTAGCCAGCGTGAGCTGGGACTTACCGTCAACATATATACGCTCTCGAAACCCCGCGTTAATTTTGCTGTCAGCCCGCTGAACGACAATCTCCACTTCCGCGAATACGCCCGCGGCCGCAAGCAAAAACACCATGGCAGACAGGACAAAGCATACCGTTTTAAGTCTCATAATCTCCTCCACATTAACCGGCGCCCGTATCACAGCCCCGCCCGCGGAGATTTTTCCCCAAGGACAGGGCTGAATAGAATAGAGCGGAAACGTTAAAACTTGGTGCTGATGCCGAATGTTACAAAACGGAAAAACGCCGCTTTCAATTTGTAATCTGAATAATTTTCCATGCTCGCTTCAAGCGCGTAGTCGTCAAAGCCGCCTTCCACAAAGACGCCCACTACCGGCGTGAAGTAGTATGCCGCCCCCACGTCGAAACCGAAGGCGACACCTCCTAATTTGTCAAAACCACTTCCACTATAGACACCGATCGCGTAACCTATCTTACCGACAAGATAGAGGTCAAGATTGGACATCAGATCGAAGTGGTAGGCGGCCCTGAGCAGGAGCGGGATTGCTCCCAGAGTCTCTTCGGCGCTGCGATATTTAAGTTTGGAAGCATCATAGCCGAGTTCGAATCCCAAAGACAGCGGAATGCCGATGGGAAGCAGGTAGTCCGCATAGATGTTGAAGCCCAAGCCTACACCGCCTTCAATGCCTGTATCCATTCCGCTAATCGTCACCGAATTCGTACTCGACAACGCCAAACCGCCGCTGATCGTTACCTGCGCGAACACGCCCGCCGCAAACACTGTTGAAAGTAAAGCGACCACCATAACCATAAAAACTCTTTTTTTTGCCATACAATAACTCCTTAATAACAGCAAAATTTTTTTACCGCGCCCATAACCGGACGCATTTTCCTGTATACGCTATAAGTTCCGTACACTGAACCCGATAATTTAACGTGATACATCACCGTGAGCCATCACGCCGTTATTTGCCGCCCTAAGGCCGCTCATAACCGTAAGTTCATGCCATAAGCCGCCCCCTTTGTCCTGAAATATGCTATATACAACATTGCCGCGCCGTCCAAGCACGGGTTTTGCGCGCGAAAATTTCGCGCCTTTAAACGAACCGCGGAGAAATGTAGTCTGATTTTTTGTGGAGCCGAAAAAAATACCTGCCCTGTAACGGCTGGCTTTCGGCCTCTGGCTGCCTTGCGGAGCCTTAGAGAAGGATAATCGTGTGAAACAGGGGGCGCCCCTACTTTTAGATTCGGGGGGGGGGGGGGATTGACCTAATTGAATTTTCCACAGGCAAAAGCGCCAATGTTACGCCATAGTGAAAAAACTTTGTGCCGCGGCATAACGATTTTGCGCGGCGCCCGGACAGGGCGCAGGACTTCAGGTTTTTATCCCACGAATTCATGATGATAGTATATCTCAAAGAATAATTTTTTGTCAATAGCGCTTAGAGCAGCAGTGAACAAGGAAAAAGGAAAAAGTAAGAGGGAAAAAGGAGGAATGAACAATTAACAGTTAACAATGAGCAATTAACAATTAGCAGTGAGCAGTGAACAAGGAAAAAGGAAAAAGTAAGAGGGAAAAAGGAGGAATTAACAGTTAACAATGAGGAATGAGCAATTAACAGTGAGCAATTAGCAGTGAGCAGTGAGCAGTTAGCAATTAACAATTAAGAATGAGTAATTAGGAATGAGGAGGGAGGAGGGAAAAAGTAAAAAGGAAGAAGGAAAAAGTAAGAAATGAGGAGGGTAAGAAATGAGGAGGGTTGACAGAAAGGGGGCAAATGGCTAATTTAATAATATGAATGTCATGGGCGTTATGCCCGTAAACTCCCTCATACTTAAAATGTCTATTCCAATGATGATTTCTATGCTGGTTCAGGCCTTGTATAATATCGTTGACAGCATTTTTGTAGCGCAAATAAATGAGAACGCATTGGCGGCGGTGTCTTTGGCATTTCCTGTACAAATGGCGATAATAGGCATTGCGGTCGGAACAGGCGTAGGCATAAACGCGCTGCTTTCAAAAAGTTTAGGGGAACGCAATTTTGAAAAAGTAAACAAGACGGCGGCTAACGGGATTTTTCTTGCGTTGATGGGCGCCGCTGTTTTCTTTGCGGCGGGGATTCTATTCACTGAAGTTTATTTTAGGACACAGACCGACATAGACGAGATAGTTAAATACGGATGCGATTATATTTCAATAATTTGTATTTTTTCATTCACTGTTTTTTTCCAGATTACATTTGAACGCCTTTTAGCATCGACCGGTAAAACTTTTTACGCGATGATTTCACAAATAACCGGCGCGCTGGTAAATATAGCGCTTGATCCCATTCTAATTTTCGGATTATTTGGGTTTCCGGCGATGGGAGTTAAAGGAGCTGCAATCGCCACCATTATTGGAGAATGTTGCGGTTCGTTTACAGCGTTTATGCTTAACTTGAAAATAAATAAGGAAATCCGGTTTTCATTCAAAGGTTTCAAGCCCGACTTAGGCATAATAAAATCAATTTATGCCGTAGGATTCCCCTCAATATTGATACAGTGCGCCGGATCTTTAATGATATACGGCGTAAACCGTATACTAATTCAGTTCAGTTCCACCGCAAACGCGGTATTCGGCGTATTTTTCCGCCTGCAAAGTTTTGTTTTCATGCCGATATTCGGCATGAATAACGCGATAATACCAATAATAGCTTATAATTACGGCGCGCGCCATAAAGACCGCATAACAAAAACTATTAAACTAAGCGTCATATACGCCGCGTGTATTATGTTTATAGGTTT
>JAISCO010000179.1 GCA_031265535.1 Spirochaetaceae bacterium
GGGCTTAACGCCGACTGGGTGGTGTACGGCGTGGTTACCAGGCTGGGCAGAACATTTGTCATAACCGCGACGCTTATAGACCTTAACACCAACGAAACAATGGGCGGCGCTCCCATGCAGATGGACAGTATTGAGGAAGCCTTTGTAAAAATGGACGGACCGATTACGGAGATGATACAAAGACTAACGGGCGGCAGCGGGGGGGTGACGGCGCAAGGAACCCAACGACCGGGCGGCGGAGCGGGGGCATCAGTCTCCGGGACTGCCCCCAGTATTGGGATAGAAGTAAGCGCTAAGGTTGGCGGGACGCTCTATTTTCAGGACGAAGAAGTGACGATGCTTTGGGACAACGATACGTACACCATCCCCATAGAGAGACCGGGGACATATACCGTCAGGCTAAAGCTGGCGAATGGATCCAGCATGGTCCGTACTGTGGCAATTACCACGCGGGGCATAGCAAAACTTAATTTTACCCGATTGGAAATTGGCGATATTGGTCCCGGCGGCGGTATCGTGTTTTTTGCCGAAGGGGGAAAGTTCATGGAGGTGAGTGGAATTTTGGGAGAGCAAAACTGGAGCAACGCGCTAACCACTGCCCGTAATTATAGAGGCGGCGGTTATTCTGACTGGTTCCTGCCGACAATGGGCGAACTGAATTTAATCCGTGAAAATTTAGGGGCACGGAATATAGGTAACTTGGATAATGTGTGGTACTGGTCCTCTTCGGAGGACGAGGACGATAGTGATAGAGCGTGGAAACATGCTTTTAGCGGTAGCGCCCTGTACGATGGCCACGTCAACAAGGAAAATTTGAATTCGGTTCTTGCTGTCCGGGCTTTTTAAGGAGTGAGGAAGAAGGAGCAATTAGCAATGATGAATGATGAATTAGCAATTAGCAATTAACAATTAGCAATGAAGAGTGAGGACAATAATTATTCATTCGCGTTAATCAGTGTAATCAGCGGCTAATTAACGAAAGGTGTTTTATATGAAAAAAATCATTATTACGGCGCTGTTCGCGTGTGTATGCGCGGCGGCGTGGGGGCAGCAGGTGGTGGTGGCGGTGATGCCGTTCGAGGTGCGGGACAGAGTTGTAACGGCGGTGGATGCGGAAAACTTTACCAATTATTTTAGCAACGAGCTTGCCGGCAAGCGGATACTGCGGCTGTCGTCCCGGGCGGCGATAGACGACGCGGTAAAAAGGGAGTTTGCCCAGCAGCAGAGCGACTGGTCGGACGCGGCCAAAACGGCGGAAGTCGGCAGGGTTCTGAACGCGGACTGGATAGTGATAGGCGTGGTATCCAAGGCAGGCAGCCGGATAATGCTGAACATATCGCTGTTTGAACTGAACACGCGGGAACAACTGCCCGGCGTAACGCGCCTTGCGGGGACGATAGATGCCGTTTACGACGCGATGGACAGCATAGTGGACGAGCTTGCGGCGCGTATATCCGGCACACCGGCTGCCCGCCCCGTAAGCGGCGCGGCGGCGGCAAAAGAATACAAGGTAGGCGACTTCGGACCGGGCGGCGGCTGGATATTCTACGACAAGGGCAGGGTTACGGACGGCTGGCGGTATTTGGAAGCCGCCCCGCTCGAAACGGAGATTACCGCCGAATGGGGAGCGTGGGCAAAAACTGTTGGCGGCACAGGAACCGTCGTGGGTACGGGCAAACGGAACACGGAAGCAATAGTAAAATTCCTGCAAAGCATAGGCGAGAGGGGCAAGGCGGCCCAGTACTGCGATGCGCTTGTGGCGGAAGGTTTTGACGACTGGTTCCTGCCCAGCAAGGACGAACTCAATCTGATGTACACGAACCTAAAGGCAAAAGGGCTTGGAGAATTCGGTAGTGGCAAGTACCGGTCCTCGTCGGAGTACTCTAATAATGCCAACGCATGGTATCAGAGGTTCAGTGACGGCAGGCAGGAAAATGGTAGCAAGGGTGATGATTTGATGAGTGTGCGGGCTGTCCGTGCTTTTTAAGGAGTGAAGAATGAGGATGGGATGTTGAAATTATTTAGCGAGCCAAAAAACCGCAAGCGCGTCTGCACGTTCAGCGGCTTTTATCTCCTCGTCTTTGGTAACGATGATGGCGGAAAGGTCTTTGGCGCAGGCGCAGAGAAAGGCATCGGCCAAGGACATGGAATGTACCGCTTTGAATCTGGCGGCTTCACGGTAGACCGTGCCGTTGACGGTGTCGATCACGGTTATGGGGAAGCCGGCTACATAGCTCATGATTCTATCGGCGGCTTGTTCCCCCGCGTCCCGGATAAAGCCGTAGTAGACTTCAACCAGATTGACAATGCTCATAAAGATGGAGATTTCCCCGGCGGCAGCGCGGGCGAGCAAACTGCTTACTTGGTCAAACGCGGCTTCCCTCTTGAGCAGAGATATCAAAGCGCAAGCGTCAAAGAGATAATTCAATCCGCCTCTCCGACTTTCTGGAATAGCCGCCGGTGCCGCGCTTCGTCCATCGCGCGGTCTTTGCGCCGTTCCTCAAAAAGGTCTTCACTTGAAAAACTACAGTTCTTTGCCAGATTGCAGGCCGTTTCGATCGCTTCTTTCAGCGCGGCTTCGGTCCGGCTTGTATCCGGCGTATGCGCCGGTTTCGGGGTAAAGGTGAGTATCGCCGCGCCCTCCGGGAATTCACGGGGAATCTCAATGGTCAAGCGCCGGTTTTTTGGAATTTCAACAGTTTGTTCAAAAGTCATGGCAGCCTCCGCAAAGGTAAGGATAACATGAATAGTGGGGAGTGAACAATGAGGACAGGTAAAAAGTAAAAAGTAAAAAGGAAAAAGGAAAAAGGAAAAAGGAAAAAGGAGGAATTAGCAATTAACAATTAACAATGAGGAATGAATGATGAATGAGGACAACAAGGAAAAATGATTATTCATTCGCGTTAATTTGCGTAATTCGTGGCTAATTAACGAAAGGCGTTTTATATGAAAAAAATCATTATTACGGCGCTGTTCGCGTGTGTATGCGCTGCGGAACATTGAGCATGATTTAGCGGGGGAATTCACACGGGACCTAAAGAGGATAGCATGGTGAAAAAGATTATCACGGCAAATACTGAGGATGATAGCATGGTGAAAAAGATTGTTGCGGCAAATACTGAGGATGATAGCATGGTGAAAAAAATTATCGCGGCAAATACTGAGGATGATAGCATGGTGAAAAAGAAGCAAGGATTTTTGAGTTGGTCGGGTACATTGAGTCATGAAATTGCCTTACATATAAAAAAAGGAATCATTGATCCGTTATTTGGGGATTATATCGAGTCGTTTATCTCATCAGAGATTGGAGTCGGCAGTCCTTTTGTGTCGGAAATATTTAAAAAACTAATAAAAAGTGATTTTGGCATTGTTTGTATAACTGCCGAAAATATAGAGAAACCCTGGGTCTCTTTTGAATGCGGCGGGCTTATAAAGAATATGGAAAAGGAGAATTTATATGTGGTGCTTGTTGATGTTTCTTTTGAAATGCTGGGACGTTTAAATCCGCCGCTTTCAAAAGTTCAAGCGGTAAATCTTGATAAAGGCGGCATTATTAATCTCATAAAAAAAATCAGTGCAGGCATCTTACAGATCGAGAGCGTCATGTATGAAATTAAAATACACGAAGGCTGGGATAAAAACGAGAAAGATTTTGCGGACATTATACAACGTCATAAACCGGCGCCCAATAATTATTATAAACAGATAAAATATATGAACGCAATCGACGACTCAAATTTATCAATACCATCGGTCTTTTCAATTTACAAAAAAAACCTGTTTTTTGCGGGACTGAATCACTCGTTTATTTTAGATTTGACAATATCTGAACAGAAAGATAACTTTTTATCCATGGTTGATACATTGTTAACCGACAGCAGCAAAAAGGTTAAAATTTTAATTTCAGATATATGGGATGAATATGTTATAAGCAGTTACAAGAGCATGATTCAAAAAATGTCCCGCAGTTTTGAAACTGATAATTTAAATAAATCATTGATAAACAAGGATTCGGAACATTACATTGAAAATGTAATAACAAAAAACAGAGGGGAAGAATCATTAAGAAAAATAAAAGAGTATAAGCAGTTGGAAATTCGTAAAATAAAAATAATCAGCGACACATTTGTATTTGTAGATCCAAAATCGGATAATGGAATATGCTATTTTTCATTATTTACAAGTCCGGGAGGCAGATCGCGCCCTGTTTTTACCTTTAATAAAAAAGACGATAATTCTATTTTTAATATATATTACAATTTTATTGAGGAAGGGTGGCATAATATGTCGGATCCTGTATGGCCAATATAATCAGTCCGGCGCCCGGTATCAGAAGGAGTGTTGTTTTATGAAAAAAACATTTACTTTAGTTTTGACGGCATTGTTTGCCTGTATTGCCATCCCACTCTCCGCCCAATCCGCCTCATCCAACCCGTTCACGGGCCCGTCCACGGGCGGACGCTGGCAGGGGCGCGTCTCGTACAGGGACTCTGGCGGCGTAAGCCGCGGCGAACTCTATGAACTCATCCTTGTCCCGGACGGTACCTGCATTATAACCGTCAGCGGCAGGCAGGACGGCGCGGACGTGTTTCAGGACACCGACGGCCTTTGGTCCTTCGACGAAACATTCTTCCGCCTTGACTGCGATTTTCCGGAACCCGTATTTCCACACCTGCCCGCCGTCAATTGGGCCGGCGTCTATCAGTTTGACGCGACGGGGAGCCGCTTCACCCTGTTGGTAAAGCCCTACCCGAACGCGCCGAATGTCGTCAGGGTATCGTTCAATAAAGTAGATGATTGACTTGTTAGACCAAAGAGCCTGTATAGGTTTCTTAATAAAATTTCAAGGAGTATTTCCATGAACAAAAAAAAGTTGATTACAGTATTGGCGGCGGCTGTTGCCGTTCTTGCCTCCGGCTGTGCCTCGTCCCCGAATGCGGCGGCTCCCGCGCAGCCGCCAACGGCTTCCGCTCCGCCGCCCGCCTATGCGCAAAACGAGCCGCGCTCTCAAACCGCGATAGCTTCGGAGGAAGCGAAAATGACCGCGGACGTAAACCGCGTGCTTGACTGGGCTAACCGGGGACTGGGCGAGGATGCCTCTCCCGCGTGGCTCTTGCCCGCTATCCGGGGTAATTTCAGGATTTTCAAGCAGGACTGGCAGATTCGGGACGATAAAGTGCTTAAAGTAGGCGTATCCCGCGCCCCGGCCTTGAACGCCGCTATGGTCATCGCCGATGTACAGTACGCGGCCCGGCTTGCCAATCAGCTTAAACAGGCGGTGGTTACCAAAGCTGCCATAACACTGGGCAGTGATGATCAATTTAGCGTGGTAAATGACGCGGCAACCAAAACAACAGTATCAATCGCCGGTCAGGAACGGCTTGCCGACTTTTGGCAGCTTAACGAAACGGTTGATAAAAACGGCAGTACCGTCACCGCGTACAATTACTACGTAGTCTACGCCTGCGATCCCGATGTATGGAGCAAGCTGGTGGCAAAGTACTTGCTTGACGTAACCGGTAATGTACAGGATCAAAGGGCCAAGCAGACCATAGCCGCCATGTTTAAAGAAATTGACGCGGAAACCCGCTATGAGCGGGAAAAATCGGAAGCGGAATTCGCCGCCGAAATCCGCGCCCAGCAGGCGGCGTTGGAGGCCCCCGTATCCCCAGCGGTTCAGCGAGCCGCATACCGCTCAGGCGATCCTGTCAAAATAGCTGCCGCCAGTGTTACCGCCGCCGACACCGACTATATCGCCGCGCTGGCTGCTCTGGCTGGAATAGAGTAAGGTCGGTAGATGTATACACCGGCGGGAATAGAGCGCCGGAAAGATTACTACTTGGGGGAGGCGGCATTGCGGCCTCTCCTGCTACCTCTTTCAAGTAAAAAGTAAAAGGGAAAAAGTAAAAAATTACTGCTATCTCCTCATGCCCCTAAAACAGCAAAATCCTCAAAAAGTGTGCGGGATTTTTCCGTCCGCATCCGACGCTTTGCGCCACATTCAATGCACCGCATTGAGCGCCAATTCCCATGTTTTTATGAACGGCTCAATCTCAACGCGGACACGCTTTAGAAACCCAATGTCGCCGGCGGGAGGACGCGCGCCGCCCGCCCCGGCGCAGTCGGGGAAATGCGCCCACAGGTACGAGGCGGCATCCAGCAAAAAATCAAGACGCGCGGCCCCTGTTTCGCCCTTGAGTATGCTTAATAGTTCATGGAGCATTTCCAGTTCGCTTTCGATAAACGAGCGTATTAAAGCGGTATCCGGCGGGCGGACAACAAGGCCGGCGGCGGGTAGCGGGGCATTCGACATGTGGGGTGCCCGCCGTATCGCTGATAAGGCCGCCTCGTAAGACAAAGTTTCTACGCCAAGCGGCAAACCGCGTCCCGCTATGGCAAAGACGCGCCCGCTTCCGGCAAATTCAGCTTCAAACAGATCGCGGTAATTCTTCATCGCCGGATCGCTTTTCAAAGCGCCAGTAAGGTCTTGCGCCCTGAACGCCGCCGCGGACGGGTACAGACCGCCAAAGCGCGTATGTCTAATCAGCGCTTCACCGTGAGACGGGCTTCCCCGGCAATGATACTTGTCGATTGTAAACGAAAAATCGATTCCGGCGGTAAAAATAGGCCCTGTTCCAAGCATTAACGCAAGGCTAAGCGCGCTTAATCCAACAGAACCCAAGGGCGGAAGTTCCACCGGCAGGATTTTGAGGGCGGAAAGCCGCTCAAATATGCTTAACTCTGTCCAGCGTGTCCAAAAAAGATAGCTTTCCCCACCCAATACGCCGTTTACAGCCGGAAGCGCGGACATATCCATTGCCACAGGGACATGCCAAGCGCCCATGCCGTTAAAATCCCTAAGATTCCAATGCTGGGCTTCCAGCGCGACAACAAGATCGGGTTTGATCTCACGCTCTTTGAGCGGGCGCAGCGCGGTATCGGCGCAGATTATTGCGCAAGATTCCGGCGGGGGATTTCGTTCTACATTATCAAGAAAATCATCAAGGGAAGGCCCCGCTCCCAGAACAAACATGGGGCGGCGTCCAAGATAAAGTTTTTCAGCGCCGGGGCAGGCGGCAAGCAGGCTTAGGTTACGAATCGCGTTGCGTATATACAGACGCCCCAATTTGCTAAGCGTCATCGCGTTAGACCATTCAGTCGCGATGACACGGCGCAGCATATCAGTTTCAGCCTCGTACACTTCCGCGTTTAACTGCCAGCCGCCGGTTAAACGCAGGGTCTCAACTCGTCTAAACCGGCGCTGTCCCCAAACTTTGCGGACAAAAGCGGCCGCCGCCGCCGGGTTCTTTGTTTGAATGAAGCGCATACCGTTAGGGCAGGAAGTTTTTAGCGCGTTGACATACTCTTGGGAAAGAGCGGCAAGCGCCGCGTCCGCCTCAATACAGAGCAGCGCCGAATCCGCCGGCAAATTCTCGATTATAAGCGGGAGCCCATAGCCCAGCAGCGGCGAGGGCAGCATATACAGCGTCCTTCCGGCAAGCGGAAGGACGGCTTTAACGGCGCGTTCAGCCTGTTTTACCGGATCTATCCGTGAAAGCAATGTCTTGCCCCGGTAAAAAACATAAAAACCGTGTTTTGCCGGTTTAATGTACGGGCCTTCCGTATCATGGTTTTCACCGGTTTGCGCGGCGGACAGTCTATTTTGAAACATGGAAATCAAGGCGGACGAAAAGCCGGCCCCCGTCCAAAATTTTTACATTAGACAGGGGGTTAAAAGTCTTATGAACCGGAAAACAACCGGAAATATGTACCGACAAACCTGTCATCAAATTTATCGCTTGTTAATATCGCGGTTTCTATATCTCTTTGTATCTGGGGATTGATCCACGAATAAGAGAAATTGCTTTTACTGTTTTCCACAATCGAAATATCATCCACAATTTCCTCGTCCGGGTACAAAACAACGATACTATCACTATTACCGCCCAGCACTATAGGGCGGGACGGCTCGCCTACAGGCGTTGAGAAAGCTGTACGCCAGAAATTTTCATCGGT
>JAISCO010000210.1 GCA_031265535.1 Spirochaetaceae bacterium
CCCCCCCCCCCCCCAATGAACCGGAATATGAGCCACAAATTACGCAAATTAACACGAATTATCGGAGTAAAGGCAAAACCCCGAAGGCCGCTATCGAAGCAAAAGCCTCTCCGCCCCCAACGAGGGGCGGCAAGACGCTAACGCGGAGCGTATGTAAACCTGCAGGTATGCTAACGCGGAGCGTATGTGAAACCCGCTGGCGGGCGGGGGGTGGCGGAAGACTGCCGTAGGCAGGCTGTAGACAGCGGCCTCTAAACATTTATAGGCAACAGTAAGTTTTTGGGGCCTACGCCATGCTGCCTTACCCAAGCACACGCTCACTAAGAGAGCGTGCCGTTTTGGGCGGGGGCGCGACTATGAGGCAACGGTTTGCGATGATGTAGGGAAACAGCGCCCCCCTCCTGAATTGAAAAATTAGCCACAAATTACGCGAATTGCGCCATAAATGGCGACACGAATTATCGAATTGAAGGCAAAACCCCTAAGGCAGCTATCGCCCCTAACGCCTCTCCTTCGCCAACGGCGCAAACAAGTTTGCTGCTCAACTGCGTTGAGCTTGGGAGTTTTGCTTTGCAAAACTCCACATATGGGATGCTAACGCGGAGCGTATGTAAAACCTGCTGGGAAGTAAAAGGTAAAAAGGAAGAGGTAAACAATTAGCAATGCAGGCAGTCGCGTATGCAAAGCGCCCTGTCCTTACCAAAGGCAGAGGCTGAAACCACGCTTCCGAGATGCTAACGCGGAGCGTATGTAAACCCACTGGTGGGGGCGGGGAGCATACGCAAATCGAAACCGGCGCGTCCGGTGATTATGCCGTCAACAAAAGCGCCAAGCTGCAAAGGGTGGGCGCTTTCTATTACAAGCGCGCCGTCAACCTCAGGCGCCTGACAAAAAAGCCGCCCAAGGTAGAAAGCGTCCAGTTTTTCCTCCACAAGCGCCCGCATCCGGCGTCCAATAAAACGATCCATGCGCGTTTCAGTAATCGGTGTCTGCCGCGTTTCAAGAATCGTTTTTCGCTCGCGGGCGGTTTTTTTTGAAACCCTGTTTTTGAACGAATACGCGGGAACGCCATCCTCGCGGGAAAAAACAAAGACCCCAAGCCAATCCATGCGGGCGGCATCCTGAAAATCCAGCAAAATATCAAAATCGGTGTATGTTTCGCCCGGAAATCCCGTCAAAAAGGTCGAGCGAATCACGCTGTCCGGGACGGCGGCGCGAATACGCGCTATCAGGTCCAAGTATTCTTCAGCGCCTCCGCGCCGGTTCATGGCGCGGAGCAGGGACGGCGAGGCATGTTGAAACGGTATGTCAAAGTACGGCAAAAAACGTTTATCGGACGCGATTGTTTCCAGTATCTTGAATGGAAAATGGTCCGGGTGCAGATAGAGCAGACGCACCCAAAAATCGCTGTCCAGCGCGGACAGGGCGCTAAGCAAACCCGGCAGCGACTCGCTTGTACCCGCGCCGTAAGAAGCCAAATCCTGCGCCACAAGGCACAATTCACGGACACCGCGTTTAAGCAGCCCCCGGCATTCGCTTACAATGTCGTCAATGCTTCTGCTGACAAGGCCGCCGCGTATCAGCGGTATGGCGCAAAACGAGCAGCGGTTATCACAGCCTTCCGCGATTTTAACATAAGCTGAGCCGGGCAGCGAAAGCAGTTTGATTCGTTCTGTTTCCGCACGGCGTGAGATGCCGCGTTCCGCGCCTGTTACGCTGAACGCCAGCGCCGTTATGTCGTCAAGGCGGCTATTGCCAAAAACAGCGTCCGCCTCGATCAGTTCCCGCCGCAATTCTTCCTGATAACGCTGCGCCAGACAGCCGGACAAAATGATTTTTTTATCCGGATAGTCCCTTCGAAAACCTATCACCGTATTTATCGATTCTTGTTTTGCTTCCTCGATAAAACCGCAACTATTAACAATTACGAGATCAGCCTCGTCTGGATTTTCGGATAGTTCCGCGCCCGCCGCGTTAAGATTCGATATTATAGTTTCGGCGTCAACCTGATTTTTTACACAGCCGAGCGGCTCAATATAAAATTTCAATTTTCAAAATCCTGTTTTTGCGGCTTTGCGGCGCGGCGTGTGATACGACATGCTATCCCGTGTATTACTGTATGTTATGCGGCGAAAAAAAACAAGCAAAGCGTTTTCCTAGCAGCGCAGACCCTATCATCTCATAGCTTACATCCACACCGCCGGTACCTATCGCCGTGCTCACTCCCTCATGCCCAAACCCACCTCGAACAATCCGCTCTCAAGCCGCCCGCCTTTTATATCTATCCCCAGCATTCTCAGGTTCAGTACATTCACCGTAAAATCCCCGCCCAGCGCATAGTTCACCCCCTGCCCCGCGAGGCCGCCAACGGTCTTGTTAAACTTCTGTATATTCACTAGCAGCCTGTTGCACTTGTGGGTTTTTGCGTCACTTTGTGCCGCAAAACCACGATTTATGGGCTGCTGTAAACCTGAGCTTCTACGAAGCTTTGGTTCAATGGAGTTTGCAAGGTAAAAAAATCGCCTGATCGGCGATTTTTTGATATTTTTTGCGCGAAGCGCAACAAACTCCTAGGTTCGCAACGTTTATCGTCAGCCCCCCATATTGTCGTATGCGTCCAGCAGCGTGCCGCCTTCCGCAAGGCTGTATCCGGCGTACACGCCGTACTTGGCCGCTTCACCGGCGGCGGCGGTACCCAACTTTATCGCTCCGCTTAAAAACTTACTGTCGGCGGCATCCAGGGCTCCCAGCGCCGTACCTACACCGGCAGTTACTCCGGCGCTTATCGCTCCGGCTATAGTCCCGACGCTGTACCAGCTTTCGTTTGCCGCCTCCAGCCTGTCCCCGTCTATCCACTCGCCGGTTCCTCTAATCACAGTTTTACCACATTGCAGGCCATGCGGCTTTACTAATATCGGTAATTACTTTCACATTTACCCAATCATCATTTATTCCATATGCTTCTAACGAGTCCTCAAATATTCCAGATGATTCTGATTTTAACGAGCTATCAAATATTTTGTCATAGACGTAGTCAAACGTATAATATTCAAAAATTGGCAAGTGTTTGTAATTAAACACTTTTGTATAAAAAGAATCTTTTGCGTACCCATGATACATTACATCTATCCTTATATAGGATAACACTGTTCCAAAAAAGAAAAGGTTGTGTTCAATTATATTCATGATCAAAAGCCGCGGTGATGTGTAAGGAATATTTTCTAAATCATCCAATAATTCATTGTTGTCAAACACCCTAATATTTCTAATAATTTTCACATTTACCAAACGATTTTCAGCATCAATTATTGTGTCATAGATATACTCGAATATATAATAGTTAGCCTTTGGTATTTCTTGGTATTTCCGCTCTCGTGTATAGAAAATGTCAGGTTTTCCGTCAGTATAATACCCATATATTCCTATATGACCGAACAATTCTCTGCTACCTTCAGGTATGCCGCTAGTTATACCACTAATATGAAATAATGCCGATGTGTGTCGCATTGGATTCTGTAATTTTTCCGGATATATTTCCGCTATATTGATAACAAACAAAAATATAACGTATTTAAAAAATATTC
>JAISCO010000211.1 GCA_031265535.1 Spirochaetaceae bacterium
TGAAGCTGTTCCAAAACTTCAGTTTTGGAACAGCAACCTTAGATTTAATGGGAAAAAGCGGGCCGGACTTTAGTCTGATTTGACCGGTTTTTCCAAGAGCTTGTTCCATCGCAAACAAAGTTTGCACACCATGCGCTTTAGCGCATAGGTAATTAGTTTTGGAACAAGCTCAATTAGCAATGCAGGCAGTCGCGTATGCAAAGCGCTTTTTTCGTCCAAAAGGCAGAGACTGAAACCCCGCTTTCGGGACGCTAACGCGGAGCGTATGTGAACCCACTGGTGGGTTGTGAAATAGGGGAGAACAATACATAATGCTTTTGAAAGCATGTTTTTGATTGATGGAATACAGGCTATAATCATATCCGCCTTTATGCTGGACGCGGCGGCGGGCGATCCGTCATGGTTTCCACATCCGGTACGCGGCATAGGTTTTCTGATCGAAAAGGGCGAAAAAATCTTCCGCCGGATTTTTTGCGGTAAAACAGATTCGCCAAAGCCGGGAGTACCGCTTAGATATAGCGAACGGGCTGCCGGGGCGGCGCTTGTTTTATCGGTCTGCGCCGTTACATTTCTTTTTTTTAAAGCCGTAATCATTGCCGCCTCGCGGTTTGGCCTCTTGCCCTGCTTTCTGGCATCAGTGATTATCGCGTATTTTGCCATTTCGCCGCGCTGCTTATGGAATGAAGCGATGAAAGTGTACCGGAAGGCCGGCGCAAACGATATTGAAGGGGCGCGGCGGGCGCTGTCCATGATAGTGGGACGGGATACTAAGCCGCTTTCTATGGAACAAGTAACAAAGGCGGCGGTTGAGACAGTTGCCGAAAGTCTGGCGGACGGCGTTATCGCGCCGCTATTCTACCTTGCCATAGGCGGCCCCGCGTTAGCCATGCTTTATAAAGCGGTAAACACGATGGACTCAATGATAGGCTATAAAAACGAGCGTTACATAAATTTTGGAGCTTTTGCGGCGCGGCTGGACGATGTCATGGGCTGGATACCCGCAAGAATAGCGGCAAGGCTGTTGATTTTTACCGCCGCCATACTCAAATTTGACGCAAAAAACGCCCAAAAAATATACAAACGTGATAAATTTAATCACGCAAGCCCCAACAGCGCCCATTGCGAGGCCGCTGTTGCCGGCGCGTTGGACATTCAACTTGGCGGAAATGCTTACTATGAAGGCAAACTGGAGCAAAAACCGGTGATAGGAGACGCGCTTAGACCCGCGGAAGCCTTAGATATTGTCCGCTCCGCGCGTTTAATGTACGGGGCGGCAATATTTTTTGTCATTCTCGTAAGCGCGGTCTGCGCCGTAATAGATATTTTTGTTTTGGATATACTATGGAAATAAGACATGGCGGGGTAGATTATTTGGGGGGCGGTCTGCCGGAAGACAGTGGGCGCTTGATTGATTTTTCGGTAAACATAAGCCCGCTGGGCCTGCCGGAAGCCTGCGCGGACGCGCTTCTGCGTCAACTTTGCGGCGATGTTCGACGCAAAGTTTGCCGCAAAGTTTGCGACAAATCCAGCGATGTGAAATTTGCGCCAAGCTTAGCCAAATACCCTGACCCGTTCTGTAGACGCCTGTGCGCCGCACTTGCGGAACATTTATCCGTTTCCGTTTGTCAAATAGTCTGCGGCAACGGGGCGGGCGACCTTATTTACCGCATAGCGCACTGGAAAAAACCGGCCAAGGCTCTCGTTACTTCGCCCGCCTTTTCAGATTATGAAAAGGCTTTGCGTGAAGTTTCCTGCGAAATTTTTTATCATGAACTTTCAAAAGATACATTTGAGCTTGATCAACAAATTTTATCAAAGATAGACGGTGTACAAATTGTATTTTTGGGCAATCCGGATAATCCGGCGGGACGGACAATTGATACGAATCTGTTGGCACGGATAGTAAAAAAATGTAATGAATACGGCGTTACGCTTGTAATTGATGAATGTTTTAACGAATTTCTTGACGACCCCGCGGCGCATACCGCGATTCGTTATTTGAAAGAATCCCCCGATCTTATAGTCCTCCGCGCGTTTACAAAGATATACGCTATGGCGGGTTTACGGCTTGGCTACTGCGTCATGGGCAGCGAAGAAAACGCGAGGGGGCTCGCGGACACCGGCCAGGCGTGGCCGGTGTCCGGCGCGGCGCAGTCTGCTGGAATCGCGGCGCTTACGGAAAAAGACTATACGGCAAATGTACGCGCGCTTATCAAAGCGGAACGGACAAGAATGAAAGATGAGTTTAGGCGTTTGGGGCTTCAAGTGCTGGGCGGGGAGGCGAATTTTATTTTTTTCAGGATAACGCCGGATTCGGGTTTTGATAAAAATATATTCTTTGATGATCTTCTGCGCCATAATATCTTAATACGCTGCTGCGATAATTACCGCGGGCTGGATAACAGTTACTATAGAGCGGCAATCCTTACTCATGATGAAAACACGCTGTTGCTGCAAGCCTTGTCAGAAATCAGAGGGGGATAGAATTTTCTTTTAGGGGGGGGGGGGGGGCTGCCCTAGTCGACCGTAAACCCGGGGCCGCCGTTAGGCGGCGTCCCCAGCGCAGCTGGGGTGCATAAACAGACCTGATATGTGCAGTTTTTGCTTTTATCCAGTTAATATTTTTAATTTAAATTCTTTTGCTATCTCTGTAAAATCATTATCTTTATGTAATAAATACATTTCACCAATAATCGCATAAGAGGCAATTAAGCAATCTATTGATTTTCTTATAGTGATTCCCGTTTTTCTTAATGTCCTATAAATATCAATGGCTTTATTAGTGGCTTCTATTATGTCAATATCAACCATGTTATGTTTTAAAAGAATTTTCTTTAGTTTCTTAAATAAATTATTATCTCTAATACCCTGTAACACTTCCTGATATATAACCGGGCATATATAAAATTGTTTATTGTTTTCTATCAATTTTTTTAGTATTATTGTTTCAGGAGAGATATTCTTCTTGTTAAAAAAATCAATCCAAACCGATGTATCAACAATAAT
>JAISCO010000015.1 GCA_031265535.1 Spirochaetaceae bacterium
GCATTGAGCATATTCCTTATCGCGCCGAATGCCGAAAAATGTTTTCCTATGTTCTGATTCACGGTCAGCGTCATAAGGCAGTACGGTTCCAGCGGCATCTCGTTTCGTGTGTCGGCATAACGCCGGCTTTCCCAGTGCGCGGACAGCATCACCGAGCCCGTCTTCCATAGTAAATCCGCCGAGCCGCCTATTATATGCGTGGGCATGTACGGTATCCGAAACGAGTCGTCAAGCGTTAAGCCCTCGTTCAACAGCCAGCTTAGCTGAAATTGGTACGTCGCCCCTAACTTTAACTTTTCAAACGGCCCCAGCAAAAAGGGGATCGTCAGCAATGGGCGTAGATCAACACCGATAAACAGAGCCGTCCCAACGTTTTCAGGCCGCCACCTTCCGCCCTGCTTTACCCAGTGGATCGAATCTTCCGTCCGTTGAGCGTAGGCTGTACTGGACGCCTCAAAGCGCTCGCCAATCCTGAAATCTATGCCAAGATCCCCGCCAATTCCGTCTTCAGGACGCAAATCGGGATTTCCCAGATACAACTCGTCGGAACTGCGGTAGTACAAATCGTCAAAATCAGGAAATTTAAAGCTCCTAAAATAGTTGTTTTTAATCGTAAGCCAGTCCACCGGCTTCCACACAAGCCCGGCCTTGGGCACCAGCGCCGTATCTCTCATGTCTGTCGCGCCTTTTAGCGACCCGATGACCAGCAGCCCTTTAAGCGGCATGAACTCTCCCGTTATATATGTCCCGCCGTTGTTCCCGCTCCGCACGCCGTCCTCCGTCGAGTCTACATGGATAGCCCGCCAGTCAAGCCCAAGCCGCAGCGTAAAATTTGTCGCCGGATACCAGCCCCACCGGTTTATCGCCGTGATGTAGTGATCCTCGCTGCGGGAAATAAAACCGTACTTCATTGTCGCCATCGTGTAACTTAACGAGGCTTCGGACGAAAGTTTGTCGTGAAAGGCCCTTGGCGCGTCCAGCATCAATGTCTCTTTTACCGAAAAGTCGCGGGACTTTGCAAAACCCACCGCCGTGGCCGTTACCGGATACTGCCGGTCGGCTAAGTAAAAGTCTGTCGTTGACATTAACGTTGCGTCCTGCGGCAGCGCCCTGACCAGCGACATTCCTAAGCCTGTGTCCAACACTTCGTTGCTCTGCTTTCTGCGGGCAAAATTATAGTTGTCTTTGTACAAATAGTGGTTCCCCGCGCGGTTGCCCGACCAGTTTAACTTCATCGAAAAACGTTCCCAGCCATAGCCCATGTAGAAATTCAGCATCTGTGTATCAAATAAGTCTTCATAGTGGGGCTTTCCCAGCTTCCCACCGCTCCGCCGTTCATTGTAAGAACCAGGTATATAACTGGTGTTAGAGACGCCTCCTCCAAAACTTAAGCCCGCCGGCTGTTTTTTTGACATGATGATGTTGATGACGCCGCCCAGCGCTCCGGTTACGTTGAATTTTGTGTCCGAGCCGCCATAGATGACTTCTATCCGTTCCACGTTGGAAAGGTCTATCTGGTTGATATCAAATTCCCCTGACCGCGGCGAGTTGGCCGGAATCCCGTCAATAAGAATCGCTATGCGGGAAGTATCGAAGCCGCGGATGTTAATCGACGTCTGGTTTCCGTACCCTCCGTAGCGGGTTACCCCTATATCAAGGACTTCTTCCAGCAGGGTCGCCAAATCCGGCGCCGCCTGTTTCTGTATCTGATCGCGGGTGATTGTCTCCATTTGCTGGGTTGTCTCCTGCGTCCCCGTCATCGTGATCCCGGCATCCTCTCCAAAATCAAAGAATGAGTCGTCCAATTCCCCGTTATAGTCTGATGCCGTTTCCACATTATGATCCGATGCCGGTTCTTCGTTATAGTCCGAGACCGCATCCTCGCTGTAGTCCGAGGCCGGTTCCTCGTCATAGTTTGAGGCTATTTCCTCGTCATAGTTTGAGGCCGGTTCCTCGTCATAGTTTGAGGCTGTTTCCTCGTCATAGTCCGGGGCCGTCTCTCCTTTATAGTCCGAAGCGTCCTGCGCCAAAACCGGAAGAGTGAACAGAGAAAAGAGTCCAAAAAGAAGCAAAAAATATACTCTGTATCTAATTTTTTTCATGATTTCCTGTAGATGGGTTTTCCACATAAGCTATCATTCCCTTTCCTGCGGGATTACCACTCCCCAACTGATAAACTCCCCGTCGTTTTCCGCGTTGTTTTTGGCTATTGCCTCTTTTAGCGTTCTTGTCTCGGTATAGTACTTTTCCCCCTTGGTGAGAGCTTCCAACTCCACCGCGTTGGCTATCTGGATTGTATCCGGCCCTAGTACCCGAAAATAAACGCCGAAAAAAGGCAGCGGCGTTTTAACGACATCCTGCGACCACTGGGGATAAGCGCCGTTAAAATACTCAATGATGACGGCCCCGGTATCTTCTGTGCCGTGAAAAGTATTGACAGCCCTTACCAAGCCGATGTAGCGGGTAACAAGTCCGAATCCGCCGTTGCCTTCGCCGCTGCCGTCATCGCCCTGTCCGTAAACAGTGTCATCGTAGAACACATAATAGTCATTAGGCTGGGGCGGTTTAGAATTACTGTCATAGAACCATTTGTAATCTTCGGGGGCCTTGCTTAGGTCAGGATAAAATTCCGGAAAAAGCGCCAGTTTTTTACTTCCCAAATTTGTCTCGATATACTCCCAACGGCCGATTCTGTACCCGTCCAGCCGCATTCCACCATAGTGTGAATACCATATTCCAAGCTTGGATCCCATGATATTCGCGATAGCTTCCGGGGTATCCGCGGTAACCGTTTTATCCGCGCCCCCGAGTTTTCCATAATCCAACTCGCAGCCCGAAAACAACAGTATCAAAAACAGCGCCGCCATAAACTTTCTTTTTATCATTTGTCAGCCTCCGATTATCCGCCCTTGATTGTCCACCCGCGATTGTCCGCCCTTGATTGTCAGTCCTTGATTATCTGTCGATCCGCGATTACCGGTCCTACATTGACGGCTCTCGATAACAAGCGCCGTCAATCTGCGCCGTCCAAGTCAGGCGCCGCGCCTGTTCCCCAGCAATTCCGATTTCGGGAAAATCTTGGATTTGATATAGTTTTAACGGCACTTTTTTGATTTTTGGCGCATTTTTGCCCCGTAAAAACAGTGCTTTGCTTCGTTACGCTTCGCAAATTACGCTTGTGCCGCCTCTTCCATTGCTCATTTTTCCTTTTTCCCTTTTACTTTTTACCTCTTTAGCGGGGGGCCATCCGTGTTGCGCTGATTTTCGTTTTGAAATCGGAATCGTTCGCCTGTTCCCGGTTTTGTCTATGCAACCCCTTATCCTCAGGGTATAATTTTTTAAAACTCCTGTTGGGGTTCTATTTTTGATGAAAAAAAGAGCGCGTCGGAATCCCCCGGCCCTGTGAGTCTTGCCGGAAGAAACCTTCGCGCTCTTATTTTTGAGAACGAGTGTAATGTCCCCGCATCCGGCAGTCTTAGCCCTAATGTAAAACTGTCCGCGGAGGAATTTTAGAAACCGCGAAGTCAAAGAAGTCGAATAAGTTTTTAAGAGACCCCTTCTTTCTCTTTCCTCCTTCGACTTTGCGGTAAAATATTTTTCTTTCGGTCTTGAGACCGCTACCCACAGTTTGATGCCAGCAACCCTGCTGCACTTGGGGGTTTTTGCGGCACTTTGGCACGAAAATATATTTGTGCAAATTTTACCATGTACTAAATTTTTTGCGAATGAAAAAAGACTTTTTTTGATATATCTTGCCACAGCAAATTTCCCCAATATGACAAAGCCGCTCAACGGCGGACTCGGCCCTTTCGAGCGTACAAAATCCGCCCCAACAATGAAAATACAGGAAAAACCGGTTTAATGAGCCTGCCCGCCTGAAGGACGGGGTATCTTATAAGCGTTGCATCATTTACGAGGCTCGTTCCGCAAGGAAATCATTTAATTAGCGGGGTTAGACCCCACTGCAAATAAAACTTACAGATAAACGGCTTTTCTCCGGCCTTTTCCACGAGGCCCAGAAAATTCAAATGCCCGTATACCAAAGTCTCCTGTCTTATGGGCAAAATCCATCAAGCCTTCCCAAGCAAAGCGCATAACTTTGCTCAGTGGCTGCTACAGACGAATCCGGCGCTATCAACGCCGCCCAATCACAGTTACGTGTATAGAGGGGGACTCACACCCCTATTCCTTTGAAGTATACCCCAACAGTATAAGCAAGCCGCTGAATAAAAGTCAACCCCCCGCCAGCGGGTTTACATGCGCTCCGCGCTAGCGTTTTGCCGCCCCGCTGGGGGCGGAGATGCGTTCACTTAGATAGCGGCTTTCATGTTATTTGCCATTTGCCATGGATGCACATGCGCTCCGCACCGGCATACCCAAAGCACCCGCCAGCGGGTTTACATGCGCTCCGCGCCGGCATACCCAAAGCGGGCTTTACTACGTGCCTTAGGTTCCGACAACGGCGATTGGCATACGCGCCCGCCCTCATTGCTCATTTTTACCTTTACCTTTTACTTTTTACCTCTTTGCGGGAGCCATCCGTGTTGCGCTGATTTTCGTTTTTGAAATTGGAATTACTGTTTACAGTCAATGCCCTATTGCGTGAAAGATCCGGGTGGGCTAGACTAGAAAAAGGGGGGCTGAAATGGCTCAAACTATGACTTTGAAAGAAAAACTTGCTATCTCAATGCAGGTTTTCGCCCTTAGGGACGCAGGCAAGGATGCTGAGGCGGATATTCTTGTTAAAACTATACCTATGCCGCCTTATTTGGCGAAAATTTGGAAAAAACACGGCTACCTTGACCATTTTGTAAAAGACGGCTGGAATATTACAGAAGTAGAGGCGGCTTTTGGACAAGAATGGATTAATAGCTAGGGCGGAATCGCCGCCCGTAAAGTATCGAGTATTAACGCAAAGCGTTAATACAAACTCCTGATATACAAAAGGGGGCGAATATGAAAAATATGAGACCACAATTTTTTTTGAAAAAGAGAATCTGCCTTTGCGCGTTTTTTTTGATGCTGCCGCTATATCTATTTGCCCAGAATACGGCGGGTGAAACACAACTGCCGCTTAAAAAGATAAGCATATTTTCGTCCGGCGTAAGCTACTTTAACCACGGCGGGACTGTAGCGCCGGACGCGGCGCTGACATTGAATTTCAACGGTAATACAATAAACGACGCGCTTAAATCCCTCGTAATAAACGACCCGGAGGCAAGCTTGCCTGAGATCACCTATCAATCTGAAACAACGCTGATACGCACCTTGCAGAGCCTTAAAATCAACCTGTCCGGCAATCCGTGCATACCGGAAATCCTTTCTTCGCTCAGGGGCGAGGAGGTACAGATTATAGGATATGACTCCGTAGCCGCGCCGGTTGAGGGGCGCATCATGGCGGTGGAAACGCCGCCGGTATTTTTACGGGGCGCTGAAAACTCCGCCGAGCCTGTCATAACGCTTTCAACGGCAAACGGGATACGACTGATAAAGTTAAAGGATGTTCAATCGCTTAATTTTAAGAACGCGGCGATAAACGCCGGACTTGTCCGTGCTCTTGACATGATTCAGTCTTCCAACAACGCCGGCATAAAAACCCTGAACATAGCCCTGTCCGGCAAAACGCGGCGCGATGTCGGCATCAGTTATGTGATTCCGTCTCCGGTCTGGAAAGTTTCGTACCGGCTCGACCTTAATGACGGCAAACCCTTATTGCAGGGCTGGGCAATCATCGACAATGACGGCGACATGGACTGGCAGGATGTTGAAATTTCACTTGTTACCGGCAGACCGGTCTCTTTCGTCCAGAATTTGTACCCCCCATACTATGTAAACCGCCCCGTTCTTCCGCTGGCAATAGCGGGAGCGGCGGAAGCCAAGACTTATGAATCGGGTTATGCCGATAGAGCGGCGGACGGCGAATTTGAAATGGCGTATGATGAGGCCGCGCCTGGTATAGAAAGCGGCTTCATTTCTGTCCAGCCGCAAGCTATGGCGGCCCGCGCTGCCACGCCCAGCGCAAAAAACATTTCATCGCTTACAGGCGGAGTTATGGACACGGCGCAAGGAGCGGATGCGGGCGATCAGTTTGAATTCACACTCAAAAAACCCGTTACCCTAGCCCGCCAGCAGAGCGCTATGCTGCCCCTCGTTGTAGGGGCGGTTACAGCCGAAAAAACTCTTGTTTTTTCGGGGCAAAGGGCGCAGGCGGGCCTTACGGTACATCCGGCCATAAGCGTCCAGATTACAAACAATACCGGCATGAAGCTGCCGGCAGGCCCAGTTACCGTCTTTGACGGCGGCGTTTACGCGGGAGACGCGCTGATAGAATTCCTTTCAGAAGGTGAAAAACGGATAATCTCTTATGGGGACGACCTTTCCGTTTCCGGCAGTGTAAGCGCAACTTTCAAACGCATGATTGCCTCGGTAACGGTAAGCCGGGGCATAATGACGCTTTCGCGTAAAAATATCAACGAAAAAACATATACGATGCGGAACGCCGCTTCGACAGCGAAAAAACTGATAATTGAACACCCCATAACACGGGGCGCGGTTCTGAGATCCCCGTCATCATTCTCTGAACAAACCGCCGCTTTGTACCGCTTCGCGCTGAACCTTGCCGCCGGCGAGACGCTTAATTTTCAGGTCGGCGAAGAAACGCCGGTTTTCGAGACAATAAATCTGTTACAACTTAGCGACATTTCATTCGCCGCTTTTTCGACAAACGCCGAAATCCCGTTGAATGTGCGTAACGCATTCGCTGAGGCGCTGCGTCTTAAACGCCGCGCTGACGACGCCGCCAAGGAACTTGCGGATTTGGAAGAGCGGCGCGGCAGGCTTGTGGCGGACGAAGACCGTATACGGAGCAATATTGAAGCGGTCGGCAAGGAAAGTCCGCAGGGAGAGGAGTATCTGCGCCGGCTTGCCGCTCAGGACGCCGCTATCGAGGCGCAAAATTCCGGCATTGACGCCGCGCGCGCCGATCTTGACGAGTTAAAAAAAGCGTATGAAGACTATTTGAACGCTTTGGATTTGTGAGAAGTCCCGCATTTAACGCTAATGAATATCAACAAAATCATACAAAGCCGTTTTGACAAAACTGAATTCACGGTTTTTGAGACGGCGGAAAAACCTGTTTTATGTGACGGACGGCTCTTTGTCCCGCCCGCTTGTCTTGAAAATCTTGCTGAAGAAGCGTTTACCCGCGTTTCATTTTACTATCGCCGGACGCACCTTGAATTACTGAACGCCGCTTACGGCATGGCGGATACCGGCGCAAACGAAAAACTCGTGATACGCGACTTGATTGATAACGCGCTTACGGCGGCGGAAGGCCGCTTGCCGCTCTGTCAGGATACCGGAACCGCGTGCGTGTACGCATGGAAAGATGAGGGTGTGATAACGGCTGCGGATGACGGCGCGTTTCTTGAAAGCGGAATCGGCGCGGCATACCGGAAGCGCCGTTTCCGCGCCTCGCAGCTGGTCCCGGTTGCATTTTTTGACGAGCGCAACACCGGAAACAACCTGCCCGCCCAGCTTCATATCGAAGCCGGGCCGCCGCCGCCGGACAGCCGCCCGAGCTACCGCTTTTTGTTTGTGGCAAAGGGGGGCGGCTCATCCAACAAAACAAGCTACTTTCCGTTGACTCCGGCGCTTCTGTCCCATGACGAGTTTGACCGCTTTCTTTGCCAAAAAATTGAGGGCTTGGGAACCGCCGCCTGCCCGCCGTACCGCCTTGCCGTTGTGGTGGGCGGCTCCAGCCCCGAACATAATCTTGAGATACTTAAACTTGCCACGACGGAACTGTTGGACGGCGCGCCGTATTTGGATACTGCGGGCATGACGGCGGATGGGCAGTCCGCCGCGTTTCCGGTATACCGCGATCTTTTCTGGGAAAAACGGGCGGTGGAAATCGCGGAACAGAGCGGCTTGGGGGCGCAAGTTGGCGGAAAACGCCTCCTCCTTGATGTCCGCGTACTCCGCCTGCCCCGTCATGCCGCCTCCTGCCCCGTTTCGATAGGCGTTTCGTGTTCGGCGCACCGCAATATGCTGGCGTTTATAGACGAGCGCGGCGTTTTTCTTGAAAAGCTGGAACAAAACCCGAAAGAATTCTTGTACTCAAAGACCCAAATCGAGATTCACTGTTCAAACAAAGCCGCAGCGCGGCGTGTCAGGATTGACACACCGTTGAGCAAAGCCCGCGACATTTTAGCCGCTTACAATGCGGGGGACGCGCTCCTTTTAAGCGGAAAATTGCTTGTGGCGCGGGACGCCGCGCACCGTAAGTGGCGCGGACTGCTTCAAGCATCCAACGCTTCCGCGCCGCTGCCCGATTACCTGTTCATGTATCCAATCTTTTACGCGGGGCCGTCTGAAACGCCGCCGGATTGCGTGATAGGCAGCATAGGTCCCACAACATCGGCCCGCATGGACGCCTACGCGGAAGAACTTCTTTCACGCGGCGCGTCCCTTGTAAGCATAGGCAAGGGTAACCGCTCAGCCCTGTGGATGGACGCCGCTTCAAAGTATGGAGGCATTTACCTTAGCGCGGCGGGCGGGGCGGCGGCGCTTATCGCAAGTCAAAACATCGTGTCCGTAAAAATCATTGATTACCCCGAACTTGCCATGGAGGCTGTCCGCCTTATCGAGGTAAAAGACTTGGCTCTTTTTGTAAACTAAAGACGTGTCATTGCAGCCGGACGACCCTCAGGCGTGGTAAATAAGGTAAAAGGGAAAAAGTAAAAAGTAAAAGGTAGCGAATAGTTTTCACATCCCTGCTAATCACTAAGCACTTCCTTCATATAGCGCTAAAAGTAAAACTGCTGAACCACAAAATTAGAGGCTTGACAACTTATTAAAAGTATGTTAGTCTGTACTAATAATGAATGTTCTAAAACATGAGTTCGATGAAATATCAGAAGAGCGCAAAATCTCTCTAATTTACGGGAATTATTCGGATAAATTAATGATAGTCTGCGTAATCCGCGGACTTTTTCATCTTTGCCGAACCCGCGTTATAAAGGGCGTTTATAAAAACATCGTATCCCCCCCCCCCCCCGCATACATAGTGTAAGCGTTTTAGCGTACAAATATACAGCAAGAAGACTTTTTGCAAAAAAATACGGGCTAGATTCAAAGAAATCTCAAACTCATTACAAGAAATTCACGGCGGCTTTCTTGAAATTTCCCCTGAATTTTCAATCATTCAACTCAAATTTCATGGAAAATGAACTGAATTTCACGGAATTCGCGGTGAATTCCCCTGTAACTCGGCATGAAACCGCAATCATCAAATTATTCGATTTTTTACAGGCAAAACCACTCGTAAGGGTTGTTTCATATTGCCGGCGGGCATACGCATAGGAGTTGTATTATGAGAAAAATACATTTTATTGGTTTACCGGCCATGATGCTGGTATTGGGACTGACTTTGAGCGTTTGCGACCATAATCCGCGTAATGATGGTGGAGGTGATGAGGACCCCAATGTTACGGACAAGGTTGTTGATGCATCGAAAAATGAGGCGAATCTAATGTTTTTGGCAACACCGGATACACCGGAGTTTGCGGAGCAGATAAAAACCGCTCACGATAACGGTTTTACATGGTCGATGGATTTGGTACAAAAAGATGGAACTTACACCAAGACCATTACCAGCCAAACCAATCAGTTGTCGGCGGCAGGCAGCGGGTTTGAGTTCAGCCTTAATACAAGCGCTGCCGATAAGGACAAACTTCGTCCGGCGATTGGTTTCGGTTCCATGTTTTATTTTACGGCTGATGATGGCAATTTGGGCAGCGACGCCTATAATTCGTTAAAGACGGAACTAGACAAGCTGCCCAACTATGAGGGCTGGGTCTTTCCAGACGCTACGGTATTAACCAATTTGGGGATCAGAGTGTATACCATGTATGAGAGTGTCGCTCAGGACATTACCAACCGTGTTTCATTCGGCATGATGGTTGGTGATAGCAACATACTGATTTATTATGGGGCAGTTATGGTTGACCGTGAATACATTTCCGGTTTTTCCAACGAAGGTAAACCCCTCCTCGTATCCGATGAAGAAGAGCTGATTTGGAGCGACGGTACTCTTGACGGTAAAATTACCTGCGCGTGGTGGATCGGAAAAACCGGCAGCTAATAATGAACTTGTAAGGAAATTATTTAACTGTGGGGAAACCTCGCAGTTAATAATTCCTTTACCCGATCGAAGCTCGCAAATTCTGCGGCGCTTACAAGTACCCTGCCGCAAATTCTGCGGCGGGGTACTAAACCAGACTTTGCGAATAAAGGAACCCGCCAGCCGCATTTTCTTCGCCATTCTATAAAGCAAGCGCCGCCCCCGCCGTAAGCAGCCGCTCAATATCCCGGCGCGGCGGTTCGCCGAATTGCCGCTTATATTCCCGGTTAAACTGCGTGGGGCTGTCATAGCCCACCGCAAAGGCCGCCGTTTCCGCGCTCTTATCTTCGGTCAACATCAGCCGTTGCGCCTCATACAAACGCAGGCTTTTCTGAAACTGAAGCGGACTCGTGCCCGTAATCCGGCTGAAATGGCGGCACAACGAAGGCTGCGACATATTCACATGGGCGGCAAGTTCCGCAAGGCTAAACAGTTCCCGAAAATGTTCCCGCAGCCAGTTCACCGCGCGGGCAATCTGATTGTTTGGGCTGTCCGCCTTATCGAGGTAAAAGACCTGGCTCTTTTTGTAAACTCTCTACGCCTAAAGGCTGTCATGGGCTGATTAGCAGCCTGTTGCGCTTGTAGATTTTGCTGTTCACCTGCAATTTGCCGCAAAACCACGATTTATGGGCTGCTGTGAACCTGAGCTTCTGCAAAGCTTGGGTTCAATGGAAGAGTGCAAGGTACTCTCTCCCTTAACTTGTTGACAGTGCTAAGGTTCCTACTTGTGTATAATCAGTAACCGTAACGCCCCGGACCCACCGAAATTTTGGATATGCTTCATACCATGCCTATTGATATTTTACAAGCAGAAGTCGCTATACATCAGCAATTCCGATTTCGTGAAAATCCTGGATTTGCTATAGTTTTATCGGTGCCTTTTTGATTTTGAGCGCATTTTTCCGTAAATCTTTTACCGGCACCCATATCTCTATTTTAGCGACACTCCCCCGCGCCCACCAGTGGGTTCTCATACGCTCCGCGCCCACCAGTGGGTTCTCATACGCTCCGCGCTAGCATACCGAAAGCGCCCACCAGTGGGTTTAAAATCCGCTACGCGGTAACATACCGGAAGCGGTGTTCTGCCTCTGCCGTCAGTCCGAAAATAGCGCTTGGCATACGCGACACTTTTACCTTTTCCTTTTTACACCCTCATTCCTCATTCCTCATTGCTCATTCCTCCTATAAAGAGTCAATCAGAAAATAGCCATTATCCTACTTTTTCATTCATTACCCTCCTATAAAGAGTCAATCAGAAAATAGCCATTATCCTACTTTTTCATTCATTACCCTTCTCTTACTCCTTCGTGCCGACAAAGGCCCTGCTCGGTAAATATGCTCCACTCTCCTATT
>JAISCO010000284.1 GCA_031265535.1 Spirochaetaceae bacterium
CTTGGCATGAATTACACCAGAATTATCAATGTTAATGCGGCTAACCTTAGCCTCAAAATTGGTCTCTATATATTTTTGAGTGTTTTCCGATACTGCGCCTATCGCTATCCTTTTGTACGGGGCATGTCTATTGGACATAGTGTCATCAATGAAAGTTTTAAATCCCTGTGTTTCTACGATTCTGGGCATCCCCTCATTATCAGCGTTCTCCAGCGGAAAGAGAAAACCCGCGTTAGCTGCGTCCGCCCGATTCTCTTTGGCCGCCGCCCCGACCTCTGCCTCCAGCTGCGTATGCCAATCGCCTCTCTCACAAATTAGCAATTAGCCACAAATTATCGAAGCAAAGGCAAAATCTTGAAGGCCGCTATCGAATTGAAAGCTGCTCCGCCCGCCAACGGCGCAAACAAGTTTGCGTTGGCGGCAAAACGCTAACGCGGAGCGTATTTAAACCCACTGGTGGGCCACTGGTGGGCATCTGGATTTATTGGACTGAATTGATATACTATACTTTAACCCGATAATAGAGTTAGGTATACTTGTTGAAAGAATCGCAAAATGAAGCAAGAGCGCGGCATGGCGGCTTTCCCCGCTGGATTGTCTTTGTCGCGTTCCGGTACATACGAAAAAAAGACGGCCGCTCTTCCGCCTCGTCGGCGCTGCCGGTTCTGGGAATCGCTGTCGGCGTGCTGGCGTTGACCGTCATTATCGCCGTAATGAACGGCTTCCAGCTTGGTTTTGTAGAAACCATACTGGAAGTTTCGTCGTATCATATCAGGATTGATGGGTTTCCTGTTGACAGGCTTGACGCGCTGGAAAAAATAAAGCATGTAAAAGGCGTTTCCGCGGCAGTCCCTTTTAGGGAGCTTAAAGGCTTGTTAAGGCGTAATGTTGAAGGGAGGGGGGGGCGTCCTATTATTGCCGTGGTGCGGGCTCTGCCTGTAGACGCGCTTTCGCAAGATAAAGGCATGGCTTCAAAGATTCAGATTGAACAAGGCTCGCTCAACCTGGCCCCACAAAACACGATTCTGCTGGGGACGGAAGCGGCAGCCCGTATGGCGGCCCGTATCGGCGGCAAGCTTGAATTTATTTCTATAGCTGACATACTGCCTGTTGTGAACGAAAACATAGATGGCTTGCGGGATGAAAATGACGCGCCGTCCGGCGGCAGTGAACCGGTCTTTATAATTGCCGGAATCTTTGATACCGGTTTTTATGAGTATGACGCCGGCTGGGCCTTTGTAAACATTGACGCGGCGGCGGCGTATACGGATCCCGCTTTTTTTACGGTTGGCATAAAACTAAAAAACCGCTGGAATTTGGATGCGCCGCTTAAACAGATAAATAGTATCATCGCTGAAGCGGGTTTATCCGGAAACACGCAGATCCGTGTTTCGACATGGCGCGACTATAACAAAGCTTTTTTTGGCGCGCTGCGTACGGAAAAATTGATGATGTTTGTGCTTGTGGGTTTGATATTTATTGTTGTCGCGTTAAACATTTTTCAGGGGCAGCGCAGAATTGTGCTGGAAAAGAAGGACGAAATCGCCCTTTTGCGGTCTGTCGGCGCGAGTGAACTTGATATTCGCTGTGTGTTTTTGTTCAACGGCATAATACTTGGGTTAACGGGAGCTGTCGCCGGCATGATACCGGCGCTGTTAATAGCGACGCATATTAAACAATTTTTTATGCTGCTGGAATCGCTGGTAAATTTTGTATTGAGTATATTATCATCTTTTACAAACACGGGCGGCGAATATTTTTCGGTATTTTCACCGGCGGTTTTTTATATTAAAGAAATTCCTTCGCGTGTAATTCCGCATGAAGTTGTGCTGATATTTTTATTCGGCTTCTTATCGGCGGCCCTTGCCGCGTGGGCGGCTTCCAAAAAAGTTTCAGGCATCAGGCCGGCGGAAGTTATGCAGTATGAATGACGCCGAGTTATTGAACAAGTCCAATATCAATTAGAGGGACGGGGGCGTTGCGGGGGCAAAACGTAGAGTATTTTTCCCCCGCAGAGGGGGCAGCGGAAGACCGCCTAAGCCCGCTTGCGGGCGGCGCGGGCTGGAGTGAGGGGGAGCCCTCCCCCGCCTTAATTTGATATATTTTTATAAGACTATATGAACAGGTAAGTTATGAAAAAAATAATTGTTAAGGTGCAGTCGCTGGTTAAAAATTACAGCTCGTCCGCGGAAACTTTGCATATACTGCGGGGCTTAAATTTTAACATTGATGAGGGGGCAAGCGTTTCTATCACCGGCAGCAGCGGGAGCGGAAAGAGTACGCTGTTAAACATATTGGGCGGTCTGGACCGCGCCGATTCGGGGGAAATTCTTGTTGATAATAATAGGATCGATAAACTTGCGGAAAAACAGTTGACGCGATACCGGCGCGGCAGTGTCGGTTTTATTTTTCAATTTCATTATTTATTAAACGATTTTACCGCGCTGGAAAATGTGATGCTTCCGGCTTATATCGCGGGCGTGTCCAAAAAAAACGCGCTGGAAAAGGCGCGCTCGCTGCTCGTCGATGTAAACATGGATGCCCGCGAAAATCATTTGCCGCAGCAGCTTTCCGGCGGAGAGCGCCAGCGTGTGGCGGTGGCTCGTTCCATGATAAACGACCCCGCCGTGATACTTGCCGATGAGCCGACAGGTAATCTTGATATAGAAAACACCGCCCTCGTTACTCAAATTCTTTATGAAGCGGCTGAAAAACGAGGCAAGACGCTTGTCGTGGTAACGCACGACAAGGATCTTGCCGCCCGCGCCTCGCGCCGTTATGTGCTTGCCGAGGGCGTTCTTTCGGAGTTGGAAAATTAAGCCGTTCCTTTTTATCGCGTTCCGCTATCTGCTTGGACGCGGCAACAAAGGGAACCGCTACTTACTGGGAGCGGCAGCCGGAATCGCTTTAAGCCTGATCCCGATCATGGTTACGCTTATTGTCGCGGACGGTATGATACGCGGCATAACAGACCGTTTCCTTGAACTGGGAACAGGGCATCTGCAAGTCTTTCCCCGCCCGCCGGTTCTGGACGCCCCCACATCGCTGGACACTGCCGCCGCGTTAATAGTCCCGGGAACAGACGATATTACCGGTGTTTGGCGCGAGCTTGACGGTGTCGGCGTAATTCTTTCCACGGCGGGCAAGACGGGCGCTTCAATCCGCGCCGTGGATCCCTCATTTTGGCAGGATGAAGGAAGCCGCCGCTATCTTAGCGTTAAAGACGGCGAGGGCGTCATTGAGGCGGACAACGAGGCGCTGCTGGGCGAAGATCTTGCCCGCGAAGTCGGCGCCAAGGTGGGCGGCCCGCTCCGTTTGATGACGCTGCGTGTCGGCGAAGACGGCAGAACTATTCCGCGTACCACGCTTTTCACGGTAAAAGGTATAGTCTCATCGGGTTACCACGAGTTGGACGCGATGTGGTGCATCATCAGCTACGACACGGGAAAGCGTATTTTAAGCGATGAAATTTCGCAAAGTTTTCTTATGGTAAAAATAAAAGAGCCGTACAGCGAAGTGGATAGGGCGGTATTCGACATTGCATGGAAACTGGGCGGCACATTCGCGGTGTACACTTGGCGCGAATTGCAAAGGGCCCAGTACAGTTCATACGAATCAACGCGGCAGATGCTGATTTTTATAATGGCGCTCGTTGTGCTTGTAGCCGCCGTCAACGTGTCTTCCGCCGTGTCAATGCTGATAATTGAGCGTCAGCGCGATATTGCCGTGCTAAAGTCCGCCGGAACCGGCGCCCCCGAAATAAACCGGATATTTCTGTTTTGTAGTCTTCTGACGGGTATTGCCGGCGCTGTACCGGGTATAAGCGCCGGTCTGTTGATAGGCTGCGCGATCAACAGTATTGTCCGCGGTATTGAGGCGGCGCTGAGTTTTGTAAGCGCCCTGCTCAACGGCGAGGCGGTAAAAATCCTTGACCCCGGTTTCTATCTGCAAGAGATCCCTGTAATTGTTGACTGGCAGACTGTCATACTCATAGTCTTTTTGACGGTGCTTTGCTCCGTGTTATCGTCCACTTTCTGCGCCCGCCGCGCCGGAAAAAGCCGCCCCATCGATCTCCTCCGAAAATTCTAACCCGCCAGCGGGTTTACATGCGCTACGCGCTAGCATATTCCCTCTTACCTCTTACCTCTTCCTTCTTCCTTTTTCCTTCTTCCTTCTTCCTTTTTACTTATTTCTTGTGTCACTAACCCCTGT
>JAISCO010000319.1 GCA_031265535.1 Spirochaetaceae bacterium
TCAATTGATAAAATAGCGCCTTTTGTATCATGGAATTACAAAATATTACCTAGGATAAATAGTTAAGCCTTTATTAGACAAATCTTAAAATCATCACTTTATTATTTGACAAGTCCTAAGCAATGAATAATGAGCAACTTGTGAGTCGCAAGTTCCATAAATAAACCGCGAAGTCAAAGAAGTCGAATAAGTTTGTAATAGACCCCCTCTTTACTCTTTCCTTCTTCGACTTTGAGGTAAAATATTCTTCTTCCGGTCTTGAGACCACTGTCCACAGTTTGAAAGATGTCAAGACACTAGCGCGTAGCAGACTTTAAACTCGCTGGCGGGCGCCAGCCGCGTATGCAAGCGCTATTCACGAATCCGAAGGCAGAGCCTGAAGTCCGCTTTGGGTATGCCGCCGCGTAGCGGACTTTAAACCCGCTGGCGGGCTGCGGGTAATATAGCTAGAAGCTGTAATAATTGGCATACTATAGATGTAATGGGCTTTCTCTCGTTTCTCGGCGCGGCGGCGCGATGCAAACCGCTTATTTTACTTACTATTTTTCTCGTTTTATCCGTTTTTTCAGATTATCGATTTGCGCCGCATGGTCTGTACGCTCAGGATGAGGGGGTGCTGGATACGGTTGAGGAAGAGCGTGCCGCCGCGGATGATGAGGCTGCCGTAACGGATGCCGGTGTCGAGGAGGCGCAGGAAGACGCTTTACTGGATGAAGAAATAGAGCTTAGCGAGGAAGAACTTGCGGCGCAAAAAGAAAAGGCTGATGCCGACCGTATAACAGAGCTTGAAATTAACACGAGTACGCTGCTTGAGCTTGCCGAATGGTGCCGCGAGTTGGGTTTGAGTGAGGGCGGCAATCGTGACGAATTGGCAAACCGTCTGCGGGATCATTTGGGGGTGCCGCGTCCTGACGGAAGCGCCGCGGCCAGTCAAAAAGTTGTTACTATCGAGTCCGCTAGGACAACGCAATACTTTACTTTGAACGCGGTGAATGAGGAGTATGCCCGTCTTTCGGGCGGTGTGGAGCTTAGTTTAAAAGATGGTGAAGCGCGGCATAATATCAAAGCGTGGGAGATTATTTTTAACAGGACGCGCAATATAATATCGGCGCGGGGTAATGTTTCTTATGTAAAGGAAGAGGGGGATAAGCTGGAAACATTTAAGGGCGATGACATTACGATAAATCTTGATACATGGATAGGTTCTTTTATTGATACTATATCTGAGCGTTCAATCGCCGGAGCTGAAACAGCGTACCGTTTTGCCGGGCAGGTTATATCGCAGACGGGTAAAGAAACTACTGTTTTGAAAAAGGCGCGTGTTACAAACGCAAAAACGGATGAACCGTACTGGTCCCTTGACGCAAGCAAACTTTGGATACTGCCGGGTTCGGATTGGGCGCTTTTTAACGGAACGCTGCGCGTTGGTGAAATTCCTGTGCTTTGGGTACCGTTTTTCTTTTTTGCCGCCGATGAAATGGTTATACACCCGGCTATTGGAACGCGCACAAGAGAAGGAACTTTCGTGCAAACTACAACGTATATTTTTGGACGCCCCGCGGCAGACGCGATGGCGCAAAATTCAATAAGCCAAATTTTAGGCAGCGGCGAAGGAATGGAACGGGTGCGGGAAGGGCTTTTTTTGCGTACTACCGGCAGAAAGGATCCCAATCCCGACACAAAAAAGTTTTCCATTCTTGCGGACGCTTATACTAATTTGGGTTTTTATGTTGGTACAGAGATTGCTTTGCCAAAATTGGGGCTTATCAATAATTTTTCGCTTTCGGGCGGTCTCGCGTTTACGCGCACTATTTTTCGGCAAGGCAGTACATCCAGTGCAACCGGTACATCCAGTACTTACATTCCTTACAACTTACAGAAGGATAATGAGGAGCATTGGGATGGTTCTTATATTTTTGGTTTTGAGGTTCCGTTCCGCTATAGGTTTACTACCGCGCCTTCGTTCTCCGGCAAATACGGCTCTGTTAGTCTTAGTCTTCCGATGTATTCGGATCCGTATATCAATTACGACGTTTTGAATCGCGCTGAAAGTATTGACTGGATGGAGATGCTTAGGGATGGCGCCGCGACTCCGGTTACACCGGATACAAACAATACTAATCAAGGCGCGTTTGAGTGGAATTTAACGGTGCGTCCGCAGATTTCAACAACGGCGCTTTCTCCATATATAACGAATATGTCAATAAATAATATTTCAAGTGTTTATCATTTTGCTTATAAAGACGATCCTGCTATTTTAAGAGAATATCCTACTTCCCCGCAGCGTACTTTTTATTATCCTGATAAATTTACTTTGTATTCTATAAGCGGCGCGGTCGGCGGTACGCCGGTAACATGGACAAGCGCGGTAACTGTCGGGGAAAAGGATAAAGAGGTTCCTGATCCGCTAAAAGGTTTTGGGACTCTTCGTTCTCCGTGGGAAAATGAAATCGCCGAAAAAGCGGCGGCGCAAACACTTTCTATTCAAAAGCCTTTTTCATTGGATGTGCCCGCGTTGACTCAGACGTTCAATATCGGACAGAACAGCGGATTGAAAATTGCGTGGAACTATAATTTGACGCCTACAAGCGCTTCGGAAATATACTACAGTACATCCGATTGGGTATCTTCCAAAGATATAGAGCTGTCTGATATTAAATCAATTTTAATGAGTGTGCGTACGGACGGCAGCACTAGTATTGATATATCGGATCCAAATAATAATATGTTTTTGCTTTCAAACAAGATTTCCGGCTCGTGGCAATGGCAGGAACATTCATACATAAATACTGAAGCGCCGGAGTATGACACGCAGGCCGAAGTTAATGCCGATAAGCTTGCTGATTATAGGGCAACGGTGTGGTCTACAGCGTGGGCTCATACTACGACTCTGAGCCCGCTTTATTGGAGCCCCGCGTGGAAATCCTCGAATGTGCAGTATTCGATAGCCGGGCTTTTGGCGCGCTCTAATTTTGACAACACAAGCAGCGCGGACAATCCAAAATGGGAAATAACTTATGGTAATTGGACAAAAGAGAACATTACAGCGCATCATTTAACAGCAAATTTCGGCGTTTCTATACTGGATAAAATGCAGAGTTTGCAGCTTCAAACGGAATTGCCGCCGCGTGATTCCAGTGTAAGCATGAACAGTACCGTAAATGCGTGGATATCGTCGACAAATGTCAGCACAAGGATAAATCAGCCTTTTGAAGCCGAGCCTCAATATCAGCCGGTTAGTTTTTCCGAAACTTTAACGTTCAAACCCGCCTATAGTTTTAGGCAATACATTGTTTATGATCCTAACTATTCTGATTTGACAAATCTTACGTCAACATTGACGCTTAATAAATTTTCGTCCGTTTACACATCCTCGCGCACGCCCGGTTATATGCTGGATTATGACGCATCCGGGGATGTAATTGGATGGAAGGCGCGTGACAGCAGTGAAGCAAAATTACGTCCTATTTCTTTAGGATTTACATTTGCTACATCCTTAAAAAAAGATAATTTATTAAATAAAACTCTTTCGTTCTCTTTGGATCCCAGCATAAGCCTCAATCTTGATTTACAGCGTTATACATATTCAAATCTTGATTTTTCGCTTAACTTTACAATAAATATTACAAAGTTTTTATCGCTGTCCATGGGTACAAAATCCCAGAATCAGGAAATGTACAGGTATTTAAGTTTTCTTCCATTTTTTAACGAGTATTCATCGGAAATACCCAGATCAGAAACAAAGAACTATAATTTTTTTGAAGATTTAATTAATTCGTTCAGGTTTGATAATGACGAGCTGCGGCGTAATTCCGGATTTAAATTGAAATCATTTAATTTTTCGACAACGCACCATTTAGGCGACTGGGACGCAAAGCTTACGGTTACTATGGCTCCCTGGCGCGCGACCGGCAGTACCGTTTATGAATTTGATACGCAGATTTCTTTTGTGATTCAATGGCTGCCTATTTCAGAGTTAAAGACAGAGATTGCCTATGACGGCAAAAACGATTTATTCTTGACAAAATGAGTTTTACTATTCCGTTTCCCAAGCCGCGTCCTATTGGTATTTTTGCGCTTTGTATTGCGGCGTTGAGTTTTGCCGCCGGATTTTTGCGGAAAGAGCCTGTACTGCCGCTTGTAGGGGCTGTATTTATATGCTGCCTTGCATACTGTTTTTTGTCTGTTTTTTTTCTTGCTTTTATTCACAGAAAAAAAGCGCTTATGATTTTTACCCGTATAGTTCCTGAAAAAGTAGATATTCATGAAAACGCGGCGATGCTGCTTTCACAAAAAATAAGTTTTTTTCAGATACCCGGCGTTCTTATCCGGTATAAACTGACGCTTGCGACAAAAGATAATAAAAAAATAGAATATGTTTTTGGCAGGAGTTTTTTCAAAAATGGACATGCGGATTTTCCGGCGGCGCGGCGCGGCGCTTATTACGGAATGTATGATGATCTTGTGTTTCAGGATATTTTTGGTTTTTTTTATAATGTGTTAAAATTGCCGCAGGATAAAAGTGAGCGCCTTCTTGTACTGCCTGTTCCGGCGGAGACAGTTCCGTCAGTGCCGTATCTCGCGAGCGGCGAAAAGCGGCGCAGTGAAACAAAAATACACAAAACGGATGATCTTACGGAACAGCGTCCATATATCCCGGGGGACGACCCGCGCCGCATAAACTGGAAACTTTACTCGCACGCCGGGGAATTGTTTGTGCGGCAGGAAGAACGCGAACCGCCGCCTCATTCACAATTTATATTGCTGATAGATACGGACGCCGACAGTGGTCTTTATTCGGCTGAAGAAGGGATTGACGCTGTGGATTCTTTGTGTTCTATCGCGCTTTCTATGCTTATAGAAAAGGCGTCTTCCGGCGCCGAGGTCTTGTTTGGCTATACCGGGGGCGAAGTAAAAAGCGGCCCGCCCGCGGAACTTTCGGCCTATCCGGCGCGTACCACGCCGGGACGCGCTCAGCGTCTGCCTGATATACCAGCTCTTTCCGGGGCGCGAAGTATTTTTATCATGGCTCTTGCGCGCAAAAACGGAATAGAAAAATCGAGTCTGCAAGATTTTATTAAAAAGCGTAATAGCGCCCAGACAATACAAATTATGTTTTTTTACAATTCCGAAAAACTGAAGAATTACGCGGAAGCATCCGCTATCCTTTTTAACCGGATAGCCGGCGTTCAATCCTTTGCGGCGGGAATAATATAGCGCATGAAGGATGAATTAGCAATGAGCAGTGAGGAATGAGGAGTGAAGAATTAACAATTAGTAATGAGCAATTAACAATTAGCAATGAACAGCAATTTTACTTTTAGAAAATTTATGGTAAAAAGGAAGAGGTAAAGAAGTAAGAGGTAAAAAGGAAAAAGTAAAAGGGGAACAGTGACATATGCCAACCGCCTTTGCCTTCTCGATGGCACGAAGTGAAAGCCGCTTTGGGTATGTTAGCGCGGAGCGCATGGGAACCCGCTGGCGGGCGCGTATGCCAATCGCCGTTTTCGTACCTGACGGCACGGAGTAAAGGCCGCTTTCGGTATGTTAGCGCGGAGCGCATGTGCCTCCATGGCAAATGGCTCCATGGCAAATGGGTAGGCAAAATCATGGTAAAAGACTATTATTATACAGTATTTATCAAATAGGATTGTTCGAAAACCTCAAGTTTTTGAACAAATTCCGCTTAAAAACTACAAAATGCTATGCATTTTGCGAGACTTGCAAGCTAAGCTTTGCTTAGCAGACAACTAACCGAGTTGTTGAACAAGTCCAATATCGCGCGGAAAAGCAAAAAGCGTCCATTTTTTGCGGCGCTCAATCCAATTTTTAGGAGAAAATTATGCAGATGACAATGCGCTGGTTCGGGGCAAGTTATGATTCCGTTACACTCCGGCAAATCAGACAGGTTCCGGGACTTACCGGAGTAATTACAACGCTTTACGGCACAAAACCGGGCGAAGTATGGGAAGAAAAGGACATTCAGGCCATCAAGAAAGAAGTGGAGGCGGCGGGGCTTGTCATTGCCGGCATAGAAAGCGTCAACATCCACGACGCGATAAAGACCGGACACGCGGACCGCGATAAATATATCGAAAATTACATTACAACGCTTGAACGACTGGGAAAGGCCGGTATTCACCTTATCTGCTATAATTTTATGCCCGTGTTCGACTGGACACGCTCGAATCTGGCTAAAGTACGTCCGGACGGCAGCACGGTGCTGAGTTATGACCAGAAAATTATCGATAAAATTGACCCAAATGATATGTCATCCGCAATGAATTCTCAGTCTAACGGCTTTGTTCTGCCGGGCTGGGAACCGGAGCGTATTTCCAAGCTGAAAGAACTGTTTGCGATGTACAAGGATACCGACGAGGAAAAACTGTTCGCCAACCTTACATACTTTTTGAAAGCTATCATGCCGGTCTGCGACAAATACAATATCAACATGGCGATACATCCCGACGATCCGGCGTGGCCGGTGTTTGGGCTGCCGCGCATAGTTACCACAAAAGAAAAAATCCTGCGCTTTATCAAAGCGGTTGACAACCCTCATAACGGCGTAACCTTGTGTACCGGCAGCCTGGGGACAAACCCAAAAAATGATATTCCCGACATAATAAAATCGCTCAAAGGACGCATACATTTTGCCCACGTGCGGAATCTGAAGCACAACGGCCCCGGCGATTTTGAAGAAGCGGCGCACCTTTCGAGCGACGGTTCTATGGATATTTACGCGATTATGAAGGCGCTGCATGACGTGGGCTTTGACGGCGTTATCCGCCCCGACCACGGACGGGCGATTTGGGGAGAGGTATCGATGCCGGGCTACGGACTTTACGACCGCGCTCTGGGCTGCGCCTACCTCAATGGCTTATGGGAAGCCATCGTAAAAAGCGCAAAGCGCTAAGCCTAAGGTAATAAAATGAAATTAAATTTTAAAGAATTACAGGATACGGCGGCATGGGAAAAGGCCGGGATCAGCCTTCCGCGCTTTGACAGCGGCGCTATGCAAAAGGCGGCCAAAGAATCCCCCCGCTGGGTACATTTTGGCGCGGGGAATATCTTCCGCGCGTTTCCGGCGGCCTTGCAGCAGACTTTGCTGGAAAAGGGACTCGAAAAGGCCGGCATAATCGCGGCGGAGGGCTATGACGGAGAGATAATCGACAAGCTGTTTACGCCGCATGACAATCTAAGCCTGGTTGTTACGCTCAAGGCGGACGGGGGCATTGATAAAAAAGTCATAGGCAGCATAGCGTCCGCCCACCGCATTGACAAAGAAGCGGAGTTGGACAAACTCCGCGCCGTATTCCGCTCGCCGTCTCTGCAAATGGTCAGTTTTACGATCACCGAAAAAGGCTACAGTCTGTCCAGCCCAAAAGGGACGCTGCCCGATGTTGAGGCGGACTTTAAGGCGGGGCCGGCAAAAGTTTCCAGCTATATAGGCCGGCTTGCGGCGCTCTGTTATGAACGATACAAGGCGGGCGCTCTGCCGCTGGCTCTGGTCAGCATGGACAACTGCTCCCACAACGGCGACAAACTTTATGCCGCGGTAGAAACTTTTGCCCGTGTTTGGACAGAGGCGGGGCTTACCGAAAAGGGATTTTTGGACTATATCCGCGACCCCAAAAAAGTATCCTTTCCATGGTCAATGATAGATAAAATTACGCCGCGCCCGGACGAAAGTGTAAAATTGATGCTCGAAAAAATCGGATTTACGGACACGGAAGGACAGGTTACGTCAAAAAACACGTATATAGCGCCGTTCGTAAACGCTGAGGAAGCTCAGTATCTGGTAATCGAGGACCTGTTTCCCAATGGACGTCCTGCCCTCGAAAATGCGGGCGTGCTGTTTGCCGCGCGTGAAACTGTGGACAAGGTAGAAAAGATGAAAGTCTGCACCTGCCTTAACCCGCTTCATACCGCGCTTGCAGTGTTCGGCTGCCTTTTGGGATACACCAAAATCAGCGAGGAGATGAAGGACGCCGATTTACTCAAACTTGTCGAGATAATCGGCTACAAAGAGGGGCTTCCTGTGGTTGTAGACCCCGGCATAATATCGCCCAAACAATTTATCGACGAGGTTATAAAGGTTCGTATACCGAATCCGTTCATGCCGGATACGCCGCAGCGCATCGCTACCGATACTTCGCAAAAAATACCTATCCGTTTTGGCGAAACGATCAAGGCGTATATGGCGTCTTCGTCCCTCAATGTCAAAGATTTAAAGTTGATTCCCCTCGTCCTGGCCGCGTGGATTCGTTATCTTTTAGGCATAGACGATGAGGGCAAGGCGTTTGAGTTGAGTTCAGACCCCATGCTTCCTGTTTTACAGGAAAATCTGAAAGGCATAGAGCTTGGAAAACCTGAAACAGCAAAAGGCAAACCGTGCGCAATCCTGTCTAACGAAAAGATTTTCGCGGTAAATCTGTACGACGCGGGGCTTGCGGAACAAATTGAAGGCTATTTTGATGAAATGCTTGCCGGCAAGGGCGCGGTACGCAAGACGCTGCAAAAATATTTGAAGTAAAAGCTTTTGAAGTAAGGCGGATTCACTTTTTAGGCGGCGCCGGCACATCATGATGTGCCGGCGCCGCATCTACACTTTTTTGGAGGAAATATGCACAACGAAAGATTAATTAATGACGGAATTTACTGGATAGGCGGCAACGACCGGCGCTTATCT
>JAISCO010000031.1 GCA_031265535.1 Spirochaetaceae bacterium
TGATTCAGCATTATCAGGTTAAAGCCGCCATCTTCCAACTCGTGTATTGTCTTTTTTAGTATGGTAAGTCCGTTTTTGTACAGGATTGTATCGGTTAAAAAAGGGTCTATGCCCAAAACCTTGTCAAACCCGTTTTCTTTCAGGCTGAACAACATGCGTCCCGCCCCGCAGCCTACGTCAAGAATCTTATCGTTTCTTGATAAAAATTTATTTTTAAACACAAACGAAAGTGGCTTACCGGGAAATAACCATGTTATTACCCCCCCCCCCCCCGGCTAATCAGGTGGGAATCGCGCGTCAGGCGCAATTTATTTATTATTCCATGATCCGGCGTTTCAAAACTGGAATAGCCGGAATTGTAATAGATTGACATATCAGCGGGGATCTCCGCGATTTGCAGGCATTTACAACTGTGGCATTGAAAATAATGAAACGTATCCCGCCCGCCGCCAAGCTCGTAGTCTTTCACGTAATAATCTTTGTTGTCCCTGTCATTGCCGCATATCCTGCACCGCATTTTAAGCCCCCTAAGCCTATGTTTTTGTACATGGTATAACTTTTCCTCCGCGCTGTCTATCCCTCTTTCAAGTAAAAAGTAAAAGCTAAAAGGTAAAAAGTCCATTGTTCATGCCTAATTGCTAATTATTCATTGTCCCTTTTTACCTCTTACTTCTTTACCTTTTCCTTGTTTACTGCGCTTCCCCTCTTTCAAGTAAAAAGTCCATTGCTCATGCCTAATTGCTAATTATTCATTATTCCTTTTTACCTCTTACTTCTTTACCTTTTCCTTGTTTACTGCGCTTCCCCTCATTCAAGTAAAAAGTAAAAGCTAAAATGTAAAAAGTCCATTGTTCATGCCTAATTGCTAATTATTCATTGTTCCTTTTTACCTCTTCCTTCTTTACCTTTTCCTTGTTTACTGCGCTTCCCCTCATTCAAGTAAAAAGTAAAAGCTAAAAGGTAAAAAGTCCATTGTTCATGCCTAATTGTTAATTATTCATTGTTCCTTTTTACCTCTTCCTTCATTCCTTTTTACTTCCTCCTTGCTAATTGTTAATCACTTTAAGGCAACTTCAGTTCTGCCAAAGCCGCCTAGCTCCGGGTGTGAGAAGTGGTAGTCCGCTACAACAGCGCAGCTTTTGAGGTAATCGTGTATGCCCTGTTGCAGGATACCGTCGCCTTTGCCGTGTATTACGGCGAATTCATTCAGCCCAAAGATGAGGGCGGAGTCGATGTGCCGCCGCAATGCGTCTACCGCGTCAGGCAGGCGCATTCCGCGTACATTTAGCTCCGGCGTGATGGGCGGAGTTTGCAGCTTGTAATCTATGCTTGCCTGAGCCGCTTTAACGGCTTTTTGTTGAGTTTTTATTGGGATAATGTCTTTTTCTGAAAAGGTCATGGAAACCGAGCCTATTTCCACAATCCAAAACCCTTTTTTTGCCGGACGCCTTACCAGTCCTTGCAGCTTTTTTACCCCTGCCAGTACGCTGATACCGGGACATATTGCGGCGCCGGTATATACAAAGCGCGTGTTTGCTTCGTCATCTGCCGTGATTTTTTCCTGTTCGGCAAGTTCTTGTTTAATTATTTCAAGTTTTTCATACTCATAATCCGCCGTTTTTTCCATGTTTAACAAAAAATCTTTTACTTTTAGTGTTTTTTCGCGGGTAACCGCGCCTTCTTTTAGTTCACGAACAAGGTTTTCCAGTGTTTTGCGGCTTTCGTCAAGCAAGCGGCGCAAATTATCAAACGAGCCGGTTTTTAACTCGGCTTCCTTTTGGCGCAGGCGCAGTTCACGCAGGTCGGCGTTACGCCGTTCTTCCAGCAAACTTTTTCGCTCTAAAAGCATCCCTCTCAAATTTTCTTCGGCGGCGCGGTATTTTTCTTTTAATCCCGCAATTAGCGCGGAAACATCGCCGCGTCCTTCATCAAGATAAGTTCTGGCATTGTTTATGATTTCTGCTGAAAGTCCGCAATGCAGGCTTATATCAAGGGCGCGGCTTTCACCGGGTAATCCCATGACGATGCGATAAGTGGGGCTCAGTGTGGCGGCGTCAAATTCCACGGAAGCGTTTTCAACATTGCTGTTGGAAAAGGCATAATTTTTTAGAGCGCCCTGATGAGTTGTTACGATACAAAAACAGTTTTTCTCCAACACCTTGTCAAGAATGGCCATCGCAATGGCGCTGCCTTCGGCCGGGTCTGTTCCGGCGCACAATTCGTCAAGCAGTATCAGCGATGCCGTCCCGGCATTTTTTAATATTGAAGCTATCGCGCCTATATGCGCCGAGAAGGTTGAAAGCGAGTATTCCAGTGATTGCTCGTCGCCGATGTCGGCAAAAATGCCGCTAAAGACCGGCAGCGCGCTGCCTTCGACAAGCGGCAGCGCGAGCCCGAATTGATTCATCAGCGCAAAAAGGCCGGCTGTTTTTAGCGCCGCGGTTTTGCCGCCGGTATTCGGGCCGCTGATAATCAAGATTTGCGCCGTCATCAACATATCGATAGGGACGGCTTTACCGCCAAGCAGCGGGTGACGCGCCTGTTTCAGTGTGACGGCATGGTTTTGCGTACCGGTTTCATTAAACAAAAATATGCCTTTTGTATTGTTTGAATAATGAGCGCGAGCCCGTAATGTTTCGATGAAAATGACGCGCTGGTGAAAAGAAAAAAGCTCACTTCTGACGGCGGCTATTTGGATTGTCATATCGCGTAATATACGCCGTAACTCCATATCAAATTGGCGCTGCGCGATGACAAGTTCGTTATTTTTTTCAACGATGTCTTCCGGCTCAATAAAGAGCGTCTGGCCGCTCGCCGAAATTTCATGCACAATCCCGCGTATTCGCCCCTTAAACTGATGTTTAAGGGCTATTACGATTCGCCCGTCCCGCTGTGTCGGAAGACCGGATTGAAGCATACGCCGTGTATTTTCGTTGCTTGTATACGAGGCGCTTATATTTTGCAATTCTTTGTTTATCGCGGCTATCCGTTTTTTTATTTCGTTTAATTCCGGTAAATCGCGGACTTTGCCGGAATTGTCTAAAACACGAAAAACTTCCCGCTCCACAACGGAACAGTCCGGCGCCCCGGCGCTAAGTTCGACATCACCCAGCCAGCGCAGCAGGGCGGCGCCTTCACGCGCAAAATTGCCTATGGCAAAGGCTTCTTCTATGCTGAGGACTGTCCCCGTAATGTTCAAAGCGGGCAGCAGACATTCGATTTCGGGCAGATGTCCTTGCGGTTCAGCATCAGCGCTTATGATTCGGGAAACAATGAATGAAACATTTTGTTTGATGAGTGTGACGCCGGCATTATCTGTAAACGGCGTTTCGGACAGTATGCGCTGCCGCGCCTCGCCGCTATGCGAATAATCCGCTACCCGCTCCCGTATTATGTCGAATTCCAGTAGTCTAAGGGTCTTATCATGCATTGGGATTCATACGGGAGCTGGCGGCGGCGGGTTATACATCCAGATTGCTTACCAGAAGGGCGTTTTCTTCGATGAATTCACGGCGGGGAGCGACATTTTCACCCATCAATGTGGAAAAAATGCGCTCGGCCTCGATAGCGTCGTCAAGATGAATCTGGGTAATATTACGGCGCGCAGGATCCATCGTCGTTTCCCAAAGCTGGTCGGGATTCATCTCGCCCAAGCCTTTGTAACGCTGCACGGAAAGTTTTTCCGGGTCGCGCCCCGACGCGGCAAGGACGGTATCCTTTTCAGCGTCATCGTAAGCATAGAAAGTTTTCTTTTCGTAGGCGATGCGGTACAGCGGAGGCATGGCAAGGTAGACGTGTCCGCGCATGATTAGGTCCGTCATATATCGGTAAAAGAATGTTAGCAGCAGCGTGCGGATATGCGAGCCGTCCACGTCGGCGTCAGCCATGATGATTATTTTGTGGTAGCGTATTTTAGAAGTGTCGAATTCGTCCCCGCAGCCCGCGCCTATGCTGGCGATAATGGGCTGGAGTTTTTCATTGGTAATAACTTTTTCGATTCGGGTTTTTTCGACATTCAACATTTTTCCAAATAGAGACAAAATTGCCTGAAACTGCCGGTTTCTGCCCATTTTCGCGCTGCCGCCTGCCGAATCGCCCTCTACAATAAACAATTCACAGCTTTCGGGGTTTTTATCGGAACAGTCGGCAAGTTTCCCCGGTAAACCGGCGCTGTCCATCGCGTTTTTACGGCGTGTAGCGTCTCTTGCGGCGCGGGCGGCAAGGCGCGCTTTGGCCGCGAGTACAGATTTTTCAAGAATTATGGCGATTATATCCGGGTGATTGTCAAAAAATAGTTCCAGTTGTTCGCTTATAAAGGTCTCTATAACGCCGCGTATTTCAGAGTTGCCAAGTTTTCCTTTTGTCTGTCCTTCAAACTGCGGATTGGGGACTTTGACAGAAAGGACGGCTGTAAGTCCTTCCCGTACATCGTCTCCGGAAAAGTTTTCATCAAATTTTTTCGCCTGTTTAGACTTTTTAAGGAATTCGTTCAAGGTATGGGTCAACGCCGCCTTAAATCCAACAAGGTGAGTGCCGCCCTCGCGTGTGTTTATGTCATTGACAAATGAATACATTATTTCGTTAAAACCATCGTTATGCTGTATCGCGCACTCAATTTCGATAACGCCTTGTATGCTGTCTTCACGGCTGCCTGTTACAACGATTGGTTCGTGGTACAGCACTTTTTTACCAACGTTTAGGTACTCGACAAAACTTTTAATGCCGCCGTCAAATTTAAATTCATGCGATTTGGGCACAGAAAGCCGCTCGTCCTGTATCGTTATTTTAAGGTGCTTATTCAGGAAAGCAAGTTCGCGCAGTCTGTTGCTCAGCGAATCAAAATTGTACGTGGTCGATTCAAAAATAGAGACATCCGCCTTAAAACGTATCTCGGTACCGCGTTTGTCCGTTTTGCCTGTCTCATGTGTCGGCCCTTCCGGTATGCCGGCTTTGTAACGCTGTGTATAGATTTTTCCGTCTACATATACAAATGCTTCGCACCATTCGGAAAGCGCGTTCACTACCGATACGCCGACACCGTGGAGTCCGCCTGAAACTTTGTATGATTTTTTGTCGAATTTCCCGCCGGCGTGCAGGCGCGTCATTACGAGTTCAAGGGCGCTCACCTTTTCTTCCGGGTGTATGTCTACCGGAATGCCGCGTCCGTTATCAAGTACGCGGACAACATCGTTCCCTTCCAACACAACGAGTATTTCCGAGCAAAAGCCCTGCATAGCCTCGTCAATGGAATTATCTACAACTTCAAATACAAGGTGATGCAGTCCGTCTATTCCTGTCGTCCCTATGTACATGCCGGGCCGCTTCCGCACGGCTTCCAGTCCTTTTAATACTTGTATATTTTGCGCTGAGTATTTATCTTGTTCCATAATAATCTATTATAATATCCCGCCCCAATATTTATAACCCACCAGTGGGTTTACATACGCTCCGCGTTAGCGTATTCCCGCCCCTCGCTGGGGGCGGAGATGCGTTCACTTTGGTAGCGGCGGTCAGGGCTTTACCTTTTACTTCTTACTTTTTACTTAGCATGGCGGCGGAGATGCGTTCACTTTGGTAGCTGCTGTCGAGCTTCTGCTTTCGCTTCGATTATTCGCGTTAATTTGCGTAATTTGTGGCTCATATTCCTCACTCCTCACTCCTCATTCCTCATTTAATTGTTCACTGCTCATTCAATTGTCCACTGATTACACTGGTAATGCTAAGCAAAATCTGCGTCATTCCTCATTCCTCATTGCTAATTGTTAATTTTTTCCCTTTTCCCTTTTCCCTTTTCCCTTTTCCCTTTCCCTTTTTCCTTTTTCCTTTTTCCTTTTTACTTTATCTGTTCCTTTTGTGGTATTTGTGCTACAATGCATGAATGCGATATTATAGTACCAGAGACCGTAACGAGCCGTACAGTTTCGCGTCGGCTGTTGTCCGCGGGCTTGCGCCTGACGGCGGGCTTTTCGTGCCGGAAGAAATTCCGCGCTTCAGTCACAGTGCCGCCGCCTCGCTTGGCAGCATGAGTTTTCATGAAATCGCGTACGAGACAATACGGCCTTTTGTTGCGGATGAAATTCCCGCCTCCGCGCTTGAGGATATTATTCACGGGGCCTTTACATTCGACGCTCCGCTTAATCCGGTCGGCGGACGCTTCATGCTGGAGCTTTTCCATGGGCCCACGGCGGCGTTCAAAGATTTTGGCGCCCGTTTTATGGCGCGTGTATTTGCGTACCTCCGGCGTAACGAAAGCCACCCCCTCAAAATACTGGTCGCGACTTCCGGCGATACAGGCGGCGCTGTCGCAAGCGGTTTTTATCAAGTTGAAGGAATAAATGTAAGCATACTATACCCCAAAGGGCGGGTTACGTCATTGCAGGAACGGCAAATTGCCGGTTTGGGCGGCAATATCGACGCGATAGCCGTTGAAGGCAGCTTTGACGATTGCCAGCGGCTCGTAAAATCCGCTTTGAGCGACGCGGAACTTAATAAACGGCTTGCGCTGTCATCGGCAAATTCTATCAACATAGCCCGCCTCATCCCGCAGTCTGTGTACTACGCGTCGGCGGCCGGCGGATTGAAAGCCCGAAACGCCGCTAAACCATTCGTGTTCTGTGTCCCGTCCGGCAATTTAGGCAATCTTACAGCGGGAATGTACGCCGCAAAAATGGGAGCGCCCATTGATATGTTTGTCGCGGCGGCGAACAGTAACAAAACTTTTTCGGAGTACCTTGAGGGAGAAACTTACACACCGCGTGAGTCGGCAGCGACCATTTCAAACGCTATGGACGTGGGAGCGCCCAGCAACTTCGAGCGGCTAAGTTCTCATTGGAGTGCTGACGAGCTTCGCCGAATGATTCGCGGCGCTTCGATAAGCGACAGTGAGACAAGGGACGCCATAGCCGAAGTTTACCGGAATACCGCTTATCCACTGGACCCGCACAGTGCTGTCGGCTGGCAGGCAATTACCCGTCTCCGCGACAACGGCCTTTTGGATGCCGGCACATATACCGTTCTGGCAACGGCGCATCCGGCGAAATTTGCCCATGTAGTCGAGCCGCTTACAGGCGCAGTAAAGCCGCCGCCGTGTCTGGAGGAGGCTATGAAACGAAGCGCGCGGTCTGTAACGATACCGCCGGATTTTGACGCGTTCAAGGCATTGTTCTAGCCGCCGGTTTACCACATGAAAATTCTGGTTGACGCCGATTCCTGCCCTGCCGAGGCGCGGCGGGTCATACTGAAAGCGGCGGAAAAGCGGCGTGTACAGGCGGTTTTTGCCGCAAATCATCCGATTCCGGGTATTGAAGGCAGTTTTGCCGTGATGTCGCTCTGTTCTGAACAGATCGGCGCGGCTGACGACCGCATTGTAGAGCTTGCCACGACAGGCGATCTTGTGATTACCCGCGATGTGCCGCTCGCGAGCCGTTTAACAGAAAAAGGCGTTGCCGTGATTGATGACCGCGGACGGATTTTTACACCGGATAACATCCGCGCGCACTTGTCAATCCGTGATTTTCAGGTAGGTTTAGCAACTAACGGCATGAGTATCATACGCACCGCGAACTACGGCAAAAAAGAACTAAAACTATTTTCCGACAGCTTCGACAAACTGCTTACCAAATTATTACACAGTCAGCCAAAGCAATAACCCGCCAGCGGGTTTACATACGCTCCGCGTTAGCATCCCGAAAACGAGTCTTACTCCGTGCCTTAGGGTCCGCGAATAGCGCTTTGCATACGCGGCTGACAGCTTTCTAACTGCTCATTGTTAATCGTTAATCGTTAATGGGTGGGGGCAGCACAAAACAGTGCGGTGCATTGTTTTGCCTGACGTTTTGCCGTCTGCTTTACCCTAAAGATGAGGACAAGACCGCAAAAGCAAAACCTTTGTAGCGAGGGGTCGGCAACTACGTTGCCGCGCCGCGTCGAAAAATTTATCATAGACCTCAAAATTTTAACGGTTTAGGATTGATACGCTTCCCCTTTTCTTGCTCATCCCCCCTCACTGCTAACTGCTCATTGATAATTGTTAATTGTTCCTTTTTACTTCATCACGCTTCATCCAGGGCAACGTCATTTAACTTTGCCGAACAAAACATCATGCAAAAAATCATCGCTGAGGGTTGCCCTGATCCCGTGTGCGTGTTGCTAGACACAGCCCTATAAAAATGCAATCATTAAGCATGGAGTCAACAAAAAGAGACGCGGCGGCGCTGACGCTGTCAATAGAAGACCTGCGTATAACGGCTTCTTTGGCGCATCTTAACACAGGTGATGACGAATTAGAGGCGGCCTTCCCCGCGTTTCGTGAGATGCTGTCGTACTTTGCGGCGATGCAGACGGCTGATACAGAAGAAAAAACGTTTGACAAAACAAGCGCAGAAACCGAGAATATGCCGCTTACCCATTTCAGGACAGATGATGAACCAAGCGCAAAAGTGGAATTAAATTTGAGTGAAACCATGCTGGACAAGTCCGGCGAAAGGGACGGACGCTTCATCGTTGTTCCCAACATTTTATAAAATATATATTATTGATAGAGGAAATTATGACCCTGCCCGCCGGCTACATAGAATATTTCAAAACATGGGAAGAAAAAATCGGCGCTTTCATTGAATTTGCGCCCGAAAAAGGACGCTCCGCCTCGAAAACGGCGTCCCCATTGAGCGGCTTGCCGTTCGCCGTCAAAGATAACATCGCGGTAAAAGACTTTTCACTAAGCTGCGGCTCAAAATTACTCGCTGATTTTACCTCGCCGTACACGGCAAGCGCCGTACAAAAACTCGAAGAGGCGGGGGCTGTGGTAATAGGAAAAACAAACCTGGACGAGTTCGGCATGGGATCATCAACAGACAATTCCGGCATAAAACGCACAAATAACCCGTGGGACACAAGCCGTGTTGCGGGCGGCTCATCAGGCGGATCCGCCGCGGCAGTCGCGGCGGGGCTTGCGCCGTTCGCGCTCGGTTCCGACACAGGCGGATCTGTACGGCAGCCCGCTTCATTCTGCGGCATTGTCGGATTAAAACCGACATGGGGAGCGGTCTCACGGTACGGTCTGGTAGCCTACGCCTCAAGCCTCGACACCATCGGCATACTCTCCGGCAGCGTAAAACTTTGCCGGACCGTGTTCAACTGCATAAAAGGCGCCGACCCGCTCGACCAAACAAGCCGGACACCTACAGATAGACCTGCGCCGCCAAACAATGTCATCGGCGTATTATCGCCGTCCGCTATTGCGCGGGCAATAGCGGACGATTTTTCCGGCGAGGCGGCAAAGGCGGCCGTTTTAGAGCCGGAAGTGGAAGCCGCATTTGAAACGGCAAAAGAAAACCTAAAAAAACTGAGCTATAAACTGCTGGAAGTTGAAATCAGCGAGCTAAAATACGGGGTTCCCGCATACTATACGATAGCGGCTGCGGAGGCAAGCGCAAATTTGGCGCGTTTCGACGGCATACGCTATGGAAAAAGACCGGATTGGGCGGAAAACCCGGACGAACTAATAGACAAATCCCGCGATATGGGCTTAGGCAGCGAAGTAAAACTGCGTATTTTACTTGGAACCTTTGTGCTTAGATCCGGTTTTCAAGACAGATACTACCTCCGCGCCCAGCGCATAAGGGACGGCATAAGACGCGGTTTTGAGGAGCATTTAGGTGGTTTTTCTGAAAACACAGGCAGCGCGAAGTGCGCCGCAATACTAATGCCCGTATTCCCGACACGCGCGTTTGGACGCGGCGGAGAGAGCGCCCTACGATCATTCGCTCAAAAAGCCGCCGACCTATACACCTGTTGCGCTAACCTAGCCGGACTGCCCGCGCTTGCCTTTCCCACAGCGGTCGCGGGCGGGCTCCCTACCGGCGTTCAGCTTTTGGGACGCCCGTTCGCGGAGGAAACACTGCTTTCCATCGTGGAAAAATACGAAGCGGCGCATCCGTTCCCGCACCCGAAAGGGTTCAAGGCGTTTTGGGCGCAAACTTAAAGGAATAGCATGTATCAAACATTTATCGGGCTGGAAGTTCACATCCATCTTTTAACAAAAACTAAAGTTTTCTGCGGCTGCCGCTCCGCTTTCGGCGATGAACCGAACACAAACATCTGCCCCGTCTGCATGGGCTATCCGGGCGTTATGCCGGCCCTCAACATTGAAGCAATGCGCATGGGCTGCCTTGTCGCGCGCGCCCTTAACTGCCGCATACCTGAAAAAACATGGTTCGAGCGCAAACAATATTTTTATCCCGACATGACGAAAAACTATCAGATTTCACAGTTTGCATCTCCGCTGGGACAGGAAGGCTGGGTGAATATTGAAGGCGGCGGCATAAGCCGGAAGGTACGCATCCGCGAATGTCATCTTGAAGAGGATGCGGGCAAAATGATACATACGGGAGCCGTTTCATTGCTGGATTATAACCGGGCGGGCGTTTCTCTCCTCGAAATCGTTACCGATCCCGACATGGAATCAGGAGAAGAGGCGGAGCTCTTTGTCCAGCAGCTGCGCCGGACCGTCCGCTACCTCGGCGTCTGCGACGGCAACATGGAGGAAGGCTCGCTGCGGGCGGACGCCAACGTTTCTATCAATATTCCCGGCAAGGGGCTTGGCAAAAAAGTTGAAATCAAGAACCTGAACTCGTCCCGTTTTATAAAACTGGGATTAAACTATGAGATAAAACGGCAGGCGGCCATGCTGGACGCTGGAAAAACTATAATTCAGGAAACCCGCCTGTGGAACGAAAACCGGGACGAGACCGCCCCGATGCGCACAAAAGAAAACGCTCAGGATTACCGGTATTTCCCGGAACCCGATCTGCCGGTATTTGCGCCGGACGCCGAATTTTTGCGCTCTGTTGAAGCCGGACTTGTCGAACTCCCGCTTCCACGCGCAACGCGCCTGAAAGCGGAATACGGCTTGAACGACGAGCAGTCAGGACTCATTTGCGATGAAAAGGCTGTGGCCGATTACTATGAAAGTACCGTTTCCGCCGCTTGTGAACTCGGTTTGGAGCAAAAAGACGCCGCTGTTCGTATAGCAAACAGGCTTTTATCCGATATTAAGCACATTTTAAGCCGCGATAAAATTGATCCGGCAAATATCGGCGCTATAAAATTGACGCCGCGGCGCCTGGCGGAGCTTACCGCGCTAATCGCTCGCGGGAACACATCGAACAAGAACGCAAAACAGACGCTCGAAGTGGTTTTTTCCGAGGATAAAGACCCCGCGGTAATCGTGAAAGAGCGCGGCTGGGAACAAATTAACGATCCGGCCGTCATTTCCGCCGCCGTAAAGGACGTATGGGATGTGGAAGCGGAGACAGTCGCGGCGGTCCGCGCCGCGATAGAGGCCGGCAATCAAAAGAAACTAAAATCGCTGACCGCGTACCTGGTCGGCAAGACGCTTGAGCGTACCGGCGGACGCGCCGCTCCTGAAATCGCGGGGCAGCAAATTGACGCGCTTCTATACGGGGGGCGCAGCTAAAAGTGAAAGCGGCGGCGTTCCATATTTATTGAAAGGTGAATTGATATGCGAATTTTGGCAAAAGATTTAAAAAATGCGGCGGAAAAAGGTGAAAAGGACATAGAGCTTTCGGGCTGGGTCCACAGGATACGCGAGATGGGAGCGCTCAGCTTTATCGTGCTGCGCGACCGTTCCGGCCTGGTTCAGCTTGTGCTGGATAAAAAATACGAGGCGCTTACCCTGGAATCAGTGATTACAGCGCGTGGGGACGCCGCTCTGAATGAAAAAGCTCCCGGCGGGGCGGAACTGCGCGTATCGGCCATTGAATGTATAAGCCGCGCGGCAGCCGATCTGCCGTTTCAAGTAAACGCGGACGCCACGCGGACGGGTATCGAAGCTATACTCGATCAGCGGGCATTATCGCTGCGAAATCCCGCGATTCGGGCTATTTTCAAAGTTCAGGCAACGATTATCGAAGCATTCTCCGATTATCTTAGGAAACAGGATTTTACGGAAATAAAGACAAGCAAGATCGTGGGCGGCGGGACAGAAGGGGGGACAAACCTGTTCGAGGTAGAATACTTTGACCGGAAGGTCTATCTGGCTCAGTCGCCGCAATGTTACAAGCAGATGCTGGTGGCAAGCGGGCTGGAACGTGTGTTCGAGGTTGCGCCGGCATACCGCGCCGAAAAACACGATACCCCGCGTCATCTTAACGAATATGTGTCTCTCGATTTAGAGATGGGTTTTATCGAATCTGAAAAAACATTGATCGAGCTTGAGAAAGGCATACTAGCCCACATTTTTGAGGAAGTCGCCCGTAAAAATAGCGCCGAATTGGAATTATGGGCAAAAACCGGCGCGTCCGTGCCTGCTCCGGACGCTGTTTTTACCGCGCCTGTAATATCTTACGAGGAAGCGCTCAAAATAGCCAACAAAGAAAGCGAACAAAAAAAAGGAGCGCGTATTTTCGACATCAATCCTGATGCGGAACGTTATGTCTGCGAATGGGCTTTGCGTGAAAGCGGCATTGATTTAGTGTTTGTAAACGAATTTCCACGCCGCCACCGGCCCTTTTACACATATCCGCTGGACGCGGTACGCACGATGAGCTTTGACGCGTTGTTCCGCGGCATTGAGATAACGAGCGGCGGACGGCGGCAGCACAACTACGAGGCTCAACTTGAAGCCTTGCCGCGTTTCGGCATAAAGGCAGAGGGCATGGAAGATTACTTGTCCATATTCAAATACGGCTGCCCTCCGCACGGCGGCTTTGCCATAGGTCTGGAGCGCCTTACCGCAAAGATTTTGGGGCTTGCCAACGTAAAAGAGGCCAGCCTATTCCCGCGCGACCGCAGGCGCGTAACGCCGTAGGGCTGCTGCGCCGCTTGTACTAAGAGACATTGATTCAAAATTGATGGGTAATGTGCCGGAAATCACTAAAATTGATTATGAAAAATAAAATAATTTTTACAAAAGCGACAAAAGATGATTTATTGTCCCTGAAAAAAAGCATCGTATTACCGGCGCGAAAATCGGTTTGTTGTGCGGCGTCGACCCGAGAACGGTCAGGCAGTGGCTTTCGGGTGACCACCGTATACCATTAGCGGCATGGCGTTTACTTCGGATCCTTTTGGGGGAAATTACAAAGGATGACGTTCTAACAGAAATCTATAGGGAACACATCTCCGCCCCCCTCCTGAATTGAAGAATTAGCCGCAAATTACGCGAATTGCGCCATAAATGGCGACACGAATTATCGAAGTGGAAGCAAACCCTGACCGCAGTTATCGAACCAAAAGCCGCTCCGCCCGCCAACGGCGCAAACAAGTT
>JAISCO010000359.1 GCA_031265535.1 Spirochaetaceae bacterium
TCATCCGCGCCTCATTCCACTTCAAGCAGTTTAGCAAGCTGGAAGGCGTTTTTGTTCCCAACTTTGAGCCGGTGAAATTTGCCGAGACCGGACGCTGGGCTCCGGCGCAGTTCGCAGCCCTAAGCCAATTCCCACCGGGGAATATCATCAAACCCGATACTACAACGCTTGATTACGCGCAGACGGGCATCCGTTTCACCACGACCATACGGAACGCGGCAGACGTAGGCATACAATATTACTACGGACGGATGACCAGCCCGGTAATAACACAGACTCCATCGACGAATCCACAGTTTCCCATCGTAACCTTTGCGTACAATCCCTATCACCAAATCGGGTTTGATTACGCGCAGGTTATCGCCGGTTTCAATCTCCGCGCTGAAATGGCGGCGAACATCACGGAAGACACTGGTGGTGATGACGGCGCAGTATATAACCCGTCTCTTGCGTGGTCCCTCGGTTTTGACCGTGAAGTCTTGTGGGGAATTACCCTCAATGTACAGTGCAACGAAACCATCAGGCTGCTTGACGGCGAGATTACCGATCCGCAGGACATCGAAGCGGGCAGCGATATAACGTCAACGAGTCTTGTCGCGGCGCTTACAAAAAATTTCTTGCGTGACGAATTGGAACTGGAAGCCGCCGTCCTCTGGGATATTGAAAACAGCGCGTGTCTTCTTATGCCCGGCCTAACCTGGACAAAAGACGATGTGGCGGTCGAACTTTTAGCCGGTATCTTCGCGGGCGGTGACGAGGGACTTTTCGGCCAGTTTCACGACAACAGTTTTATCAAGGCTTCGATAAAGTACACGTTTTAGTATAACTGCGGCATTAGCGGGCAGTATGAAAGTGCGTCCGGGCCGTTCTAAAAAACTGAACGGCCCGGAATAACCTTAAAAAACGAGGTTGCGTTGAAAAATAATCATGAAAGCGGAAAAAGCATTTACGGTTATCGGTAAAAAACTTGAGAAAGAATATAAAAAACTCGGATTTAAATATTCAAAGAAAAACAAATTTTTAAAGAAAAGGACAAATAAGTTTGATTATTATATTTTTTTCTCATCTTTTTTTGAAAACATTCCTAATACATATATAGGATTACACATTGCTTTATTGATTAACGATAGAGTGTTATTAAGGGCCAATATAAATTCAAGGAGCGAATTATTCCGTATGAATTTATGGGAAATTGGCAATCATTATAATATAGCAAATAAAACGTTATTAAATAACACATTCATAGATTTGAAGGACAAAATAGATAAATATTTAACACCACAAATAAAGAAATTGGAAGGAGAAAACAGATGATTTATTTCACTACCATTATATCCAGGCGGCAGACCATCATTAAAACCGTCATTGGGAAGCGCAATGAAAGAATAGTAACGGCATTTTCCCGAACAGAGAACAAAAATGACTAAGACAAATAACCTATTTAACCTTAGTGATTCTCAAAAAACCAATAGTGCGGATTTACTCCGTTTTTTACAGTCGGAAAACATAAATCTCAATCTAAAAGGCAATACTAAAAAAAACATCATCATTGAATTGCTTGATGTATTAGTAACTCAGGGCAAGTTGTTAAATCGGGACATAGCCCTTAAAGACCTGTTGGAACGTGAACAAGCTATGAGCACCGCCATACCAAACGGCATAGCCCTTCCTCACGCAAAAACAAACGCCGTTCAGGAATTAATCGCCGCCATCGGCATAAAAAAATCCGGCGTAGATTTCGACTCCGCCCTTGACGACAAAACCCGCATAGTCATACTTGCCCTTGCCCCGCCCGAAAAAGCAAAGCCTCTCTATCAGTTTCTTCTTACAATAACCGCAATCCTCAACGATGATACGGTACACTCAAAATTACTTGCCGCCAAATCCCCCGCAGAAGTTGTAGAGTTATTGCACACATATCACCAGCACATCGCATCTAAAGAATAGGAGAAGGAGTACGTTTTATTGAAGCTCCCCAAAGCTGCCTCATATCCCTTTCGTTTCCTGAAACTCCAGGAGCAGGTCAATCTGTTTTAAGATATAGTCCTGTAATAAAATATCCAACTTTTCAAATTTCCGCATAGCCTTTTCAAGCCGGACATTCGTTTTCTTCCCGAACATCTCCCCCGTCCCGCTACGGAACCACGTTTCATTTACCCCATAGGTCGTGCAGATGATGAGAATAATCCGGTCGTTAATCTTGCGGTCGTTATTCTCAAACGCGCTCTGGTATTCCCTGCTTATCTTGATACCGTCAGCGAAAGCCTTTTGAGACAGCTTTAAAGCCTTGCGAACCTGTAAAATCCTCTCGTTAATATTTCCCCCGGCCTTCACTTTTTAACCGTCCTGCTAAAGTATACTCAAAAATTATCATACCCATTGATTATAGTCTTGACGATATGGAACATTGTGGCGTATATTATGGTATTAAGTACCATGTTTTGATTTTAGGGAGGTACAAAGTCCCATGCCAGACCCAGACCAAAGCAGAAAAGACCATTTTTCATACGGTTTTACCGGCCTAACTGAAGACGGAAAGACCCACATTGAAAAAATCCTCTCTCAACTCTCGGAACTGCCCCCTCCCCGGTCGGCATTATACCCACTTTGCAAGCCATCGGATAATGAATTACAGTTGAAGGCAGCCAATGAACAGTAACATGGCCTTTTTAGGCGGCCACAATATAGATTTTTCCAGCAGCAAGAAAGAAATTCTGGACACGATAGGATCGCGCCTTTCCATGTTTCAAATTAAAAACCATCAATTCTTTGTGAACGATGAACAAGCCTTCTTTGAAAGCCGTGGATTTCAGATAACAGTCCATACTAATGACCGCTGGCAGTTTGCCGACTTCTCATTAGACGGT
>JAISCO010000368.1 GCA_031265535.1 Spirochaetaceae bacterium
GCTGTAGAGGTTAAGTCGAATCTTAACGAAAGGGATGTGGACAGGCATATTGAACGGATGGAGCTTATCCGGAAGTATCCTCCGGCGGAGATAGCGATAAACAACAAGCGTGTGATGGGAGCGGTGGCCGGAGGGGTTGTGACTCCCCCTGTTGCGGACTATGCGCATGGGCGCGGTTTTTTCGTACTTGAACTGACAGGCGAGTCGGCGCAGCTTGTGGAACCCCCTGCCGGATTTAAGCCTAAGGAATGGTGATAACAGGGAAGAGGAAGGAAAAGAGAACAATTAACAATGAGCAATTAAGAGTGAAGATTAGCAATTAGCAATGAAGGATGCTCGAAGGAGGGCAAAGCCATTTAAAAAGTAAAAAATCCTTCTTCCTTTTTACCTCTTCCTTTTTCCTTTTAAAGGTGGGAAGTTTCCCCCCTGCCTCCAGCCCTGCGGTCTTCCGGCACCCCCCTCTGCGGGGGCAAAAATGTTCTTACCTCTTACTTCTTACTTCTTCCTTTTTCCTTCTAAAGGTTGGATGATGCCCCCGCAACGCCCCCAAAAATCAGCGATAATCCGCGATTTTTTTCAAAAAAAATTTTCACAACTATTCATGTCGCATATATATAGCGTGTATATATTCACATTGACGCTATATGTAGCGTACTTAATCATAAGCAAACATCCTCTTTAAGCGAGAATACGCTATATATAGCGTTACGGTTTATGCATGGACACTAAATATGGAAAATCAGGCGGAATGTTAAAAAAAATTAAAATTTTTTATGAATTCACTTGATATACCCCCCCCCCCCCACGCTACAATGTATAGTATCTAAAAGAGGAACCCCCTTGGCGGCGGATTTCTTAGCAGGGAAACGCCGCCTTGGGGGTCTAAAACAGCGTTTATATTCTACCCGCAAGGGAGGGATTTTTCAATGCCTTAGCGGGGTGCGGAGGCGGTATGTTATACCGCGCCGCGCCCGCAGTCCTCTTTTGGAACGTTCGGTTCATGACCGGACGAATTTTTCTAAGGAGGACTTAATGAAACATAAGTCTTTTCTTTTTTTGATTGCCGCGCTGGCAATGGGACTGGCGCTGGCAGGCTGCTCGTCGGACTCGGACAGCAGTTCGTATCCCGTTCCCGGACCGGCGCGGGGCTATGCGAACGACGCGTACAATATCGCGCTGGCCTTTGAAGATGCGACCGATGTCTATGTGGCGAGGACGGTGGATCTTGAGGATGCTTTTCTGGCAATTCCGGCCGGCAAGACATTGCACCTGAACGGGAACACGGTTTTGCTGAACGAGAATACCACTTTTGTGGTGAACGGCACTCTGGACTGGGGTACCGGCGGTAAGGTTGACGCGCAGGGCAAGACGCCGATTGTGTACGGACTTCCGCTGGACAGTCCCAACTTTGTGGGGACTGACAATCTTGTAGCGTTTGATGAAAACGGATTTTTGAAAACTGACGATGACAAATACTACAAAGTCGTAACCAGCTCAAGCGGCCTTTTGGGAAGCGACGGCAAGATTCTCAGCACGTTAGCCGGTACAACGGTCATATACGCCGGCAACCTCGAAATGGCGGCTGACGTAGCCCTTGATACCAACAACGGTACGCTGTCTGTGGGCGGCAACCTGACCGGTGTCAGCAAGATCATAACAAGCACGGCGGTTACGGTTAGCGGCAAACTGACGGGCGGCGCAAAAGACCCTCAGCTCAGCGGCAACATTTTGGCTCAGGTACTCGGCAATGTAATAATCCCTACCGATACTGATTTTGTCAACTTTATCACCGGCGCGGGTTCAGTTACAGCCAACATCGCGGAGATAGACAGAGGCTCGATAGGGGTGCCGTGGTTCCAGGCCCTTAGCGGCAAGTTCGGCGGTAACAAAAGCGGAGTGGTAGCGTTCGGCGGTACATTGGTAACCGTGGACGCGGAGTTTAACGGCCCGGTCAAGTTTACCCCCGCGCCGATAGCGCCGGCAGGTGCTGACACCGACTTGGTTACGTTTAAGTTTAACGACGACGTTGAATTTGTAAACGAGGCCGAAATCGCCAGAGTAACTATCGCCGAAGGCAAGACGCTGACAGGCAATCTGATAGCCAAAACTTTCGAAAACCCCGGTACGAACGGCTTCCTTCTTGACCAAGGCGGACAGCTGATCGTTACGGGAAATTCCAGCAACAACTACCTGGGGGAAGGCACCTTCTCTGCCGCGGGACTAGGCAGCCTTTCGCTGTCGTTAAAACCGACCAGCATAACGGTCGGCGGCAAAGGCACGCTCAGCCTGGGCGATTCCATGATAAATCTTACCGGTAGCAACATCTTTGTGTTCAGCAATGACGGCGGCGTCTACCTTACCGAAGGCAAAACGATAACCGGCTATGACACCGCGAGCAAAAGCGGCTACCAGTTTGGCGGCCCCGCCGGCACACTGTTTAGCAGCAAGCAGCTTACCCTGAGCAAGGACGGCATCACGGGCATATCCGGCGAAACCACCCAGACCATCACGTTTGGCGTTGCTGCCGAGGGCGGCACATTCCTTACAATATTTTCTGGCAGCACGGCTATCATCACAAACGCAAACATTGACATAACGACCGTCGGCACGATCAGCGTAGGTGAAGGAAAGGGCAGCGCCAGCATCATACTTGGCCCGAGCGGCAGCATCACAACGGCATCCGGCGTTGACTTCCTGGCATGGGGCGGCACTATAGGCGGAACAGCCTCGGGCGGCTCACTGCTGGTCGGCAGCATCGGCGTTGGCGGGGGACTGTCACCGGAGGGGATAGCGGCAGGTTCCGTAGGCACAAGCAGCAATATCCACCTGATTTTACCGGGCGCCGGTTTCGCAAGAACGACAGGCGCCACCTGGGCACAAGGGCTAACGGGCGCTGCGGTAAACACCGGGCAAGATGTAGACGGCGGCAGCGCCAGTATCGGCGGCTCAATACTTATATTTTCTGCCCCAACCAGCGACTAATTAATTCGTACCGTCAAGGCCCAGCCTTGACGGTGGGCGCGGCGAATATAATTCGCCGCGCCCGCAAGCGCTCAGGCAGCGCCTGAGCGCTTGCCCGCCGCCGCCTTAACACGGCCTTCCCGCGTCAAGACGGCGGCGCGGTTTCTAAAGACTTGTCCGCACCGCGGGCCCGGCGGCGCTGTACACCGGGCCCATTTTTTATCAAAGTAAAAATTAGCAATTAACAATTAGCAATTGAGAAAACTGGCGGGCGCATTCGGGCAGGGGTGTGTTTAGGCCAAAATGATTTGTTTTGGGAAAACTTCTGAATTTTTGCATTTTCTTATTGACATTATTTGAATATCTTGTTAATTTAAATAGTCTGTATCTTAAAAAACATCTTGAAGAGATTGACAAAGAAAGTTACGGCAAGATAAAGTGGGATTAAACCAGAATGAATAAAGGCCAAATATATACTATTTTTGAAATCTTTAAGGCTTTTGCCTTTAATTTGGCCTGCGCGGGTTTAGTAATTCCTTTTTTGGGTTATGATGAATATAAGGGGTTGATTTTCAAGACCCCCCGAATTGTCGAATATGGTGCCCCTGTTTTTTGGATTTTTACTTGCTATGTTATTTGACGCATTGCAAAGGAAATTCAGTCTTCCGCAACAAAAGAAAATTGTTCATTTCTCTTCACAGAAGGGACACGAAAATTTTTTTTATTCAGTAAAAAAAATTCAGCAAATAATTGTTCAGCTGTTCAATAGCGTTGAGATTCTTGTCAGTATCATTGCTTTGCCGCTGGTGATGGTTTCTGTCGGAATTTTTTACAAAGATGCGGCTTCTAAAATAATAGTAACATGTATTGGTATACTTTTTTGTCTCAGAATAGTATATATAATTGGCTTATTGAATTTATCGAATAAGAAGGAGTAGCAAGATGCCGGTTAGCCCTGTTTTTATTGGTGTATTTGTTTTTTTATTTGTTTTTTGCGTAATCATCGGATTGATTTCCTATTTGCCAACGGGCGCACAATCTCATGAGATTGTAAAATTACGCAGGCTGGTATGCGGATCGTTTGTACTTTTTCTCGTTACAGAACAATGCGGTACAGGAGGAAGCAATAATTCCGATTTTTATGTTGCGGACGCGCTAAAGAATCAAGATTCTGCTTTACCTGTAACCTTGAAATTGATACAAAAAAGCTAGTTTAAATGGAACGGAAAGTATTTGTGACCTATTATAATGGGATTGTTATACCCATTGCTGAGGGTATCTGCAAAGATAATAGTAATCTTGAATTTACCAGTAATCTTGATGGAGTGTACGAAGAATATTTGAAACAAAAGGCTTTGATTAAATTACTGGTAAAAAATGCGAATGATGGCGCTGAATACACATTACTTGACCGCCATAAGATAGCCGCATGTTTAACTACGGCTGTTATGAAAACACAGTTATTGCATCCGGACAATATTGATGATGCCAATAACGATTATTCTTTACTGGAATCAAGCAGGGTAAATGCACAACTGGCATTTTTAACCGGCTTAAATATTATAATTTGCTTCATGATAGAAGAAAACCCTTCGTTAAAAGAAACATTTGAGGATTTTAAGCTGCCTAAGCCGCGATATCAATCAACATACCTTGATTCAACAATCCGCGCATTGTATTTTTCTGATGTTACATCGGGTTTTTCGCCCTTGCTGCTTTCGAATATCTTTTTCTTATTGGAAGAATATCATAAATTGTCGTGTTCATTAACCGACAAAAACATCTCCTCAGGCAAATCCGAGAAACAATAACATATCCGATCTGACTACCAGCCGCACACTCACAAATGAGCACTGAAGAATGAGCAATGAGGAGTGAAGGTAAAAAGGAAGAGGTAAGAGGGACAGATGTCAACCGCGTATGCCAAGCGCCCTTGTCGTACCCGAAGGCAAAGCCCTAAGTCCGCTTCCGATATGCTAGCGCGTAGCTCTCGTAAACCCGCTGGCGGGCGGCTGACAGGCCCCGCACTTTTTGACGTGCGCCTTAACGGACGGGCCGTGTTAAAAGTAAAATTTCCGGCTCGCCTCCCCCAAACTCAACATTTCGCGTTAAGCCATTTTCCACTGCTCCTCGCCCTCAACACGCAAACACGTTGGATATTTGCGCAAATTTTAATACAAATTTTTGTTGACATGCGCAAATACCCATGAGATAATTTTTTGTAGTGATGGAGCGGAAAAATATATTTCACAAGGGATATGGTATGGCTGAAGCGGAAAATGTTTTTCTTGAATTAAAGAACATTACCAAAGTTTTTCCGGGTGTAATAGCCTTGGAGAATGTCAGTTTTTCGGCACGGCGGGGAGAGGTTCATGCTCTGTGCGGAGAAAACGGCGCAGGCAAGTCCACTCTAATGAAAATAATCAACGGTCTCTATAAAGCGGATTCCGGGGATATCCGCATTGAAGGCAAGCCGGTTCAGATTCAAAATCCAATGGACGCCGGAAATCACGGGATTGCCATGATTTATCAGGAATGTACCTATGTTCCAGAGATGTCCGTGGCGGAGAGCCTTTTTTTAGGAAATCTGCCGGTGAATAAATTTGGCGCGGTAAACTGGAAATATATTTATCAGCAAACCCGGCAGCTTCTGCAAGCCGAAGGGCTTAATGATAACCCCAGACTGATTGACGGGCTTAATACTAAACTGAAATATTTGAGCATTGCCGATATTCAGATGCTCGAGATTCTTAAAGCGATACATAAAGATTCCTCAATTTTGATTATGGATGAGCCGACCTCTTCTATAGCTCAGAAAGAGGCTGATGATTTGTTGAATAAAGTCATGGACTTGAAAAAACGGGGCAAAAGCATCATCTACATTTCTCACAAAATGGACGAGATATTCAGGATTGCGGATCGGATAACGGTCTTTCGAGACGGAAAGGTAGTCGGGAGCGATGAGGCAAAAAATCTTACCATTGATAAAGTTATTGCCTTGATGGTGGGAAGGGAACTGTCAAATGACTATCCCAAGTCAGAAATATCCGCCGGAGAAGAACTGCTAAAAGTAGAGAACCTGAACCGGATAGGCGTCTTTCATAATATCAATTTTACACTCCATGCGGGGGAAATTGTCGGCATTGCCGGGCTGGTTGGGGCCGGGCGTACTGAAATCGCCAGAGCAATCTGCGGACTGGACCCGATAGATTCGGGGACAGTCAAAGTTCGGAATAAAAAGCTTGTCATAAAAAAAGTTACCGACAGTGTGAACAACGGAATTGCCATGTGTTCCGAAGACCGCCGCCGCTACGGTCTTGTTCTTATGCGGAGTGTTCGTGAAAATATGGGACTCCCAAACCTTGCCCGGTATATTTACGGCGGCCGCCTGCATAAAAAAAAGGAATTGGCGGAGATACAAGGCCGGTGCGGTAATCTTAAGATCAAAACCCCCTCGGTTGAAACTCCCGCGGCCAACCTTTCCGGCGGGAATCAGCAGAAAATTGTTTTGGCTAAGTGGCTTATCAAAGATCCGGCGGTACTTATCCTTGACGAGCCAACACGGGGGATAGATGTAGGAGCAAAGTACGAAATATACAAACTGATGAGCGAAATCGTCAAAGACGGCAGTAAAGGCATCATCATGATTTCATCAGAAATGCCGGAACTTTTGGGAATGTGCGATAGAATCTATGTAATGTCAAAAGGGAAAATAGCCGCCGAATTAAAACGCGGCGAGTTTTCTCAAGAGTTAATAATGCAGTATGCAACAGGCAGCGCAAGAGCGGCTGTGTAAAAATATCAAGGCAAGGAAGGAGTAAAATGCCTAAACGTATTGGTTTTTCCGTATCCCGTTTAACATATTTTGTAAGCAAGAATAGTATTTTTGTCATATTGGTAGCCGTGTTTTTGATAAGCGCCCTGTTGAACAAGAATTTTTTATCTCTTACGAATTTAAGCAATATTTTGAAGCAAAATTCCGTGATTGCTATACTTGCCTTTGGGGAGACTTTGCTGATCATTGCCGGCCTTATTGATCTTAGCAATGGCGCCGTGCTGGCGCTTTCCGGCGTACTTGCCGTTTCGGTATATAAGGTAACAGGTTCTATGCTGCTTGCCGCCTCTGTGGGACTGACAATCGGCATTTTTTGTAATGTGGTGAGCGGGGTATTGACCAGTATATTTAAAACGCCTCCTTTCATCGCGACTCTTGCGGTTATGACTATGGCAAGAGGTTTGGTGCTGCTCTATACCGCCGGGCAGAGTATTTATCAGATTGGCGGTTTTGTAACACTGGGACAGGGTTCTCTTTTTTACATACCTATTCCCATTATATTCATGGTTCTGATACTTTTTGTTACATGGTATATTCTGAACAATACCCGGTTGGGGCGCTCCCTTTACGCCATAGGCGGCAATGAGGAGGCGGCGAATGTTTCGGGTATACGGGTCTCGCGTTCAAAATTCACTGTCTATTTGATTAACGGTGTTTTTGTGGGGCTTGCCGGGATTATCTTTATGTCCCGAAATAACGCCGGATTGCCGGCGGCGGCACAGGGCTATGAGTTTGAAGCCTTAACCGCGGCGGTTATCGGAGGAACCAGCTTTTCGGGGGGAATCGGGACCGCGATGGGAACACTGGCCGGCGCTTTTATTGTGGGGATTCTCAACAACATCATGAATCTTATAGGGGTCAATTCCTATGTTCAACAAATCATTAAAGGAATTATTATCGCCCTGGCGGTGATTATGGATATTCGCGCAAAGAATAATCGATCCAAGCCGAAAAAATTATCCGCCGGAATTGACCGCGGCGGGAAATGAATATACTGAATATGTAGATCTAAGCGCATAGCGCTTAAATATTTTTTGGAGGAGAGCAGATGAAAAAATTTTTTGTAACACTGTTGACGCTTCTAGTGGTATCGTCAATGGCGTTTGGCGCGGGTGAAAAGGATTCGGGGGGAGCAAAACGGGTTGTGTATATCGCCCGCGCTCAGGCGGATCTTTTTGCCGCATGGCTTGCGAATTCCGTTAAGGAAGAAGCAAAGAAATATCCCAACCTTAGGGTCGATGTTGTTGACGGTCAGGCCGATGATGCCAAGCAAAATTCGGCGATTGAAAACGCTATCACCAACAAGTATGACTTGCTCATCTTGCAGCCGAATGACAGCGAAGCCCAGAAGCCGTACATCAAAATGGCGGTTGACGCGAAGATGCCTGTCATCCTTACCAATCCTAGGATTCCGGATTCTGCGATTATGGCGGTTACCAATAGTGTGGATGCCGACCCTTATGAGCAGGGCGCGGTGGTAGCCCGGTTTGCGCTGACCCAGATTCCCCGGGGAGCGAAGGTTGTGGTACTCCGTGGACCGGACGGCAATTTCCATTCTGTTGAGCGTCGCCGTTCATGGGAACAGGAATTCTTTGTAAAGCGGCCTGATGTTACTATTGTTGGCGAACAGTCGGGGCATTGGAATAAGGACGAGGGGATGCGGTACATGGAAGACTGGGTGCAGGCTAATCCTCAAATTGACGCGGTTATTTCAATGAATGACAATATGGCAATGGGCGCCGTCGAAGCGGTAAAAGGTAACCCCAAGTTTACTTCGCTGCTTGTTTACGGCGTTGACGGCGATGCCGCGGC
>JAISCO010000057.1 GCA_031265535.1 Spirochaetaceae bacterium
AGACGAGTTATTGCAGTTCCCTGACGGCGAGTATAAAGACGGCCCGGACGCGCTGGAGGGCGTGGTGCGGAAATTGCAGGAGTACGCGCGGAAACGCCGCGCCGGAATGCCGTCGACAAGCCGCCCGCGCGAGAGCGGGCGGGTATTGCGGGGGTATGAATGAGCCGGAATAAAAAGGGACAAGCCACAGGTACGCGAATGCGCGAAACGGAAACACTTGAAAAAACTGAAGCGGCGGAAAACCAGTTTGCCACGCGGCAGCGGGCGAACGACTTTGTGCGCCTCATGCGGACGCTTCCCGACCCCGATCCTATCCTGCGGAAAATGGGGCGGGGCATTACCGCGTTGCAGGAACTCTTAACCGACAGCCATCTGGAGAGCGTGTGGAGCGTGCGCTGTTCGGCGGCGAGCGGCGCGGAGTGGTTCTGCGCGGCGGGCGGCGAAGGGCGGCGCGAAAAGGAAGCGGCGGAGGAGTTTGCCGGACAGCTTGGGGCGCTCGACGTGCCGCGCGTTATTGAGGAGATGATGGACGCGGTCGCATACGGGTATTCGCCGCTGGAAGTGATCTGGGAAGCGGACGGCGGGCGCTGGGGCATCGGCGACATAGTGGGAAAGCCCCCGCAGTGGTTTGAGTTCGACCAGAACAACCGGCTGGTGTTCAAAACGGGCGCGGCGGGAACGGAAGAGCTTCCGGCAAACCGCTTTTTAATCGCCCGGCACCGCCCAAGCTACGCGAACCCTTACGGCGTGAAAGTCTTTTCAAAATGCTACTGGCCGGCCACGTTCAAGAAAAACGGCTTTAGATGGTGGACGGTGTTTGTGGAAAAGTACGGCGGGGCGTTTCTTTACGGCAAGTATCCGAACAACGCCGGAAGCCAGTTCAAAGCGGAGCTGTTGAACGCGCTCGAAAACATGATAAGCGACGCGGTGGCCATAGCGCCCGAAGGGTCCGAAATCACGATTGAAAGCCTCGCCAGCAAGGGAAGCGTTTCTACAGTGCATTCGGAATATATCGAAGCCGCGAACAAGGAAATACCGATTGAAGGCGGTGCTGGGGCAGACGCTGGCGACGGATATAGGCAAGGCGGGAAGCTACGCCGCCGCGCAGGCGCACAATCTTGTGCGGGAGGATCTGGCCGCCCCGTATATCGGAACGGCGCAGGATAAGCGCGTGTTTCAACCGGCTGGCGGCGGTGTGGACGCTTTACAACTGCGGCGCGGATGTTTTGCCGCCCGCATTTGAGTTTGCGAAGGACGAGGACTTGCAGGCGGACCGGGCCAAGCGGGACGCTAAGCTGTACGCCATAGGCTGGCGGCCTAAAAAAAGCTACATCACCCGCGAGTATGAAATACCGGAAGAGGATTTTGATATTGCCGGGCCGCCCGCCGCGAAGGAACAGGGCGGCGCGTTCGCGCAAACACAAGACCGCTCCGGCTGTTCATGCGGGTGCGGAAAACCGGCAAAACAGAAACTTTTTTCAAAAATAACAACCGCGCTGTCCATGCCGAAGGCGGAAAAACTGAACGCGAAGGACAGGCGGCGGTGGATGAACAAATCGAAAGTTACGCTGATGCTTTGGGAAACGTTAATAATTTTGAGGAGGCGCGGGCGGCTCTGCTTGCTTCATATAATAAAAAATCCCCGCCCCAAGGGCTAAACTTGACCCACAATTTTTACAGCCTGTGCTATAATGCTCCCATACAAGCCGAAAACTCTGGGAGGGGGATATGGCACAGGGGAAAAGTTGCGATATGGCGGAAGAATTTGCCGGTCTTGATTTTCATTTTTATGCGGTGAAGCAATACAGTGCGCTGCTTATGGAAAAGAACTTGCTTGTAGGATTAATGTATCAATCAGTGAAGAGGATGCGGGAAAACTTATAGAGTATGAAGCGATAAACGGTATAAAAAAGGACGTGGAATAATAAATTGTCTGAAAAGCGGGCTGGCTTTGATTGACAAGCGCGGCGATATATGTTTTGAGCGTAGCCGCGGGATATGGGCGGCGGACGCCGTGTCTGTGAAGGCGCATGACAATACCGCAACGCGGTTTTGGAGGACATGCATGAACTTTTGCGCAGCCTCATTGACGAAAGAATGCAAGGAGCCGGACGAAAAGCCCGATCCCGCCGGAATGGCTTCTACGACTTTCGAGAAGGCTTTCGCTGACACTTGCAACAGGGAACAATCCCTCAAAAAGAGAGGTTGAAAATGGCTGGAAGGCTTGCAATTTATTCACTGTCTTACACCATATCCCGATCAGACTCTTTTTTACTCGGACTGTTGTAAAACACGTTTGTAAAACTGTTTTACAAACGTGCGGGATGAGTTATTGGGTTTCTTGCATGGCTCCGCCTGTGAGCTTCATCGTCATATTTCCTCTTTTCTTCCCCTAAAGGACGCGAATACATGCCGACACCGCTTAAGCCGCCGGTCAGCCGCGCCGCCGTCTACGTCGTGTACGACAGGAGCGGCGTCGTCGACGACTACATCCCGTTCCAATTGGCCGA
>JAISCO010000403.1 GCA_031265535.1 Spirochaetaceae bacterium
GAAGCATGCCCTGGAGTAAAAAAGATGTTATGGGGAGGGGAATTTTGGACTAGGGGATATTATGTGGGGACAGTTGGTGAACATGGAGATGAGAAAGTAATACAGCAGTATGTGAAAAAACAGGGAAGAAATCCTGAAAGCTATCAAAAAATACATGAAGGAAAACAGCTGGAATTATTTTCGTATCAGAATAAAGCATGAAGGTAAAAAAAATACCGTAGGGCTTTGCCCTGCGGATGTTTATTCCGGTAAGATTCTTTTAAACATACTTTCAATGCACTTATTGTTTCCTAAACAGAAAATATGCTTGTCGGCCCTGTCGGCGGCAGTGTTGCCCCACAAATAATCAAGCTGTTCTGGTGATGTATCAGACATGATAAACGAATTGAGTATAAGCTGTTTTGACGCCGGCGGTTTTTGCAGACGCTCTTCCAATTCTTTGATTCTCTGATAAAACTCTATTTTTGGATCGGTAAAGGAAAGATGGAGCAAGCCTTTGGGATCAATAAAGCTCATGTATTGGACCTTGGGAGTGTCTATCCAAAGGATAAAATCAGGGTAGAAATTTCCGGCTTCAAAAAATCCCATGCCGGTACTGCTCTTGTTCCGCAGCAGAAATATTGATTTACCATTGAAACGGAGTGCGTTATTTTCAAGATAGCGTTGTAAAAGGTTTACAAACTTGTATTCGCTGTCGACAAGGGATACCGGTGAAACCTGTATTTTAAGCCCTTCTTTAACATAGATAAGCGGGGCATACAGATGATTGGGAAAATCAAAAACATCAAGCGCGCCGCCGTACCTCTCATGGTGTTTGGCATTGAGTGATTTTGCCTTATTGAGTATTTTGGTCAAATCGTCAATGAACTGCCTCAATACTTCCGGGTCAGAGCCGCCGTCTGCCGCTGCATAACCGGTTAAAACATAATCGTTTACGAAATTCGGATCACCGGCGGCAATATCCTGATATTCAAGATACGGTCCTTCATATTCGTCTTTTTTGAAACAGAAAAATTTATCAAGATAACGCTGAAGCAAAATACACGCATAACCGGTCAGCTTCACCGCTTTTTCAATGTTGTCAATCCGTAACTCATCCCTGGGGATAACAATGGTATACCAGCCGGGGAAAGTAATTATATCACGCAATTTATTCGTATCGATAGTGATGTTATAGTATTTTTTTTCAGCTTTATATTTCAGTAAAGTGAAATAGATTTGAGTAAAATCAATAAATATCAAATTATCTCTTTCGATAGTATTTTCATAGGATTGCGCAATGTTTGCAAGATGGAACGTAGAGTCTATGCCTTGAACTTTGGCGCGGCAATCGAGGGTAATCTTATTTTTGACTATATACCTTTTGAATTTATCATCGGGAACGTCTAGTTCCCGGCGGACAGATTTAACAAAATTAACATTGTCAGAAACGCGGATAACCTGCAACTTATTGTCTTTAATGTTATCAAAACGGCTTATGACAGGGATGTGAAAAATTTTTAAGCCGTCATTTGGAGGAAGTTCCTCACGTTCAAGGAAAAGCCTAAACTCGGCCATATAATCGGCCTTAATGCCAAAAATAGTAAGCGTCTCCAAATGGTGAAGCGCCGGAGGTTTGCCGCCTAAGTAATTGTCAAGGCGGTCGCTGCGTTTGAGGGTATGGCCGTATCCACGAAGCCTTACTCCGCGGCCAAAAAGCTGAATGGCCTGCGGGCCTTCGCCCTGGGCAAAATTGATAAGCCCCATAGTAGAGACACGCCATGAATTCCAGCCTTCAGTGAATTTGCGGGAGCCAATCAATACGTTAACTGTAGAATCGGCGTTGTTTATTTGTCTGAACAGGGACACGGTATTGAATTCGTCGGCCTGAACAAGCATATTTTTTGCTCCACACTTTTTAAGCAAAATCCGGGTGTCGCCAATATTGATGACGCCAAAATAACCGCCATATTCGCCGATACGCAGACCGATCTCGCCCCGTGTTTGTTTAATGTCTACAATGTGCAGCCGAGGGGCTTCTGAAATCCCGGGACAATTAAAGACGATATTCAAAATATCATAGTATATTTCCTCCCCTGATTTATCAGCCGCAATATCATTAAAATTTTGAGCGAACATATCATTGCCGTCACGGTCTATGATTCCGGTCTTGCCCGACAACACCTTTTCTATATTGCTGATTGTCTTTTTTCGTTTATTGACAAATACATCGAGAAACTTTAATACTTCTTCAATATCGGTCAAGAGTTCTTTTTCTGACAATGTGAGGCCGTTTGATTTTACCGGAGCGCTTACCCGGTTTCCCACGAATACCAATAATGGACGTTCTATGTTAAATAAAGTATACGCGAATTTATTTATTGTATACAGTTTTATCTGTTGATAAAAGGAAAGAAGGCATCCGGTCAGGTATATCTGCCGCTTTTCATCGCGGTCAATGCCGGCTGTTAAATTGTAAATGCGGTATTCTTTGCCATAACCGTCATTATAAAAATACTTATATGAATAATCCATGATGATAGACTTGCCGTATTCATCAAGAAGGGATTCATCGTTTTTCAGTGCCTGCTTTAGGGTGGCGGAGTATTCAAAAGAAAAGCCGTTATCCGAAAAGAGCCGGGAACGGTTGTCGTACCATACATCGCCCCGCAGGCCCCGGTGGGCTTCATCAACCAGAACCAGATTGTTTTTTTCAAAGAAATCTATGGAAACTGTTTTTACCCTGCCTTCTTCTTTTAGTTTATTCATGTCGATAATGACAATATCTTCTTTATAAAAATCAAGGCTTGTATTTTTATTAAACAGGGAAGCGGGAATTGAGGATAAGTCAAATTCGGCTTTATGCTGTAGAGACAAGCCTTCATTGGGGCAGAGCAGCATTATTTTGTTGATTTGCAGAGAATGATTGTTCCTTCTTGCTTTTTGGTAGTAATGTAAAAATTGCAGAACATTTATATGCATTATGAGTGTCTTGCCGCTGCCTGTGGCGCACATAAATGAAAGCTTGTTCATGGCATCCGGCGTGTAGTGTGTAACAATGTCAAAGCCTTTAAACAAACTTCTTTCTAATGAATCAATATAGGCGTTGAGTGAGTTCATGAATTGTTCACGGTCTGAAAAATAACGGTCAAGGTACATTTCGGTAAACAGAAGGGCTAGATATTGAAAATACTTTAGCGAAATATTGCCCCGTTTTGCGCTTATCTGACGGAAATAGCGGCAGATGTTTTCATCGTAACGGCGCAGGGCGTCACGGTTAATGGCGCCGGGCGGGTTCAAGTCTTTGCATATAAAGTCCATATACGAAAAGAATCTGGTGTTTTGGTTTTCATTAAACCCTTCGTAAGCGCTGTTATTGAGCGATTTCCCAAAATCTTCCAGACTTCGCCGGTTAAAGAGACGAAGAAAGTAACGGAACAAAACGAGACGGTCATTGAAAGGGATCTGCGGACTTTCCTTTTTCTTTGCCATTACGAATTTCCAAATTTCAATACAGATGAAAGATACGGGTCGCTCCAAATATGCCATTTCCAGAATATAGAAAAAGGATATGAGTCCAAAGCCATGTTCAGCAGGTGTTGTTTTGCGTCGTATTTTTGCTGGGGCGGGGATTTTTTGCTTTTTAAGGTAATTCTATATCGAATAAAACCGCTGTATTCCTCAAATATCTTTTCGTGCAATAATTCCCTGGTAATTCCGCGAATTCCGGTATTTTTTTCATTATAAGATCTGTTCAATAGATTGGCGGTGTTTTTGGCGGCTTCATGATTGTCTTGCGCATCTAATGTAATGTCATCATCGGGTATGCTGGGGACAATGCATTTAATTGCCTTTGAAACATCAATTTCGGTGCTGCAACAGTCAAGTATATCGGTTGTGGTACTTTTTATACTGTTACAGCGGCCGCATATATAATAAAGATTATTCCATTCGTAAGTCTTTGTGGGATCTGTTTCACGCGGAATAAAATGATCTATCTCTGGGTTTGAAGTTTCGTCTTCACATAAATAACATTTTCCATAAAAGATTTCCCGCAGCGTATCAATAACTTCTTGTGAGCGATAATCCTTTGAACAATCCGGTCCCGGCTGCGGGCGCGTAACATTAAACATCGTTTTCACGCTCCTCCAATGCTTCCATGCCCATTAAAAGGAAAGATTTGGATTCCGGGTCAAGGGCATCCTCATATTTCTTTATTTTATCTACAAGTGTCTCAAGCCGGTTAAAATCCTTATTGGGGGCGTTTACAATTTTGGCAATCTCCCTGATGTCATTTTCAAGACTGACGGCAATCGGTTTAAGATCCCATAGACCTTTCATAACCGCCGAATAAGTATAACAAGATAGATCATCGGCAATCGGTTCATTCTGAGCCAGATCGAACACCATAGTATCCGGCGTGGACATTAAAACAAACGGAGAGTGACTTGTTACAATAAACTGAATTTTGGGGAATGATTCGGTAAAAAATGGTAAAATCAATCTTTGCAGCGAAACATGAAGATGTGCGTCAATCTCATCAATGAAAATGACGCCAGTTAAATCTTTGGGCGTTATTTTAAAATATTCCGTCCGCATAAGTAATTCGGCATAAATGTCAAATATTGCTCTGTAGCCCGCGGAAAGCTGCTGAAAAGTATATGGGGGTTTTGAAGCTTGTATGATTGAGTATTTTAGCGTATCGGAATCTATTTCCAAACGCGCCGATTCATCTTCAAACAATCTTTTAAGCTGTAGTTCAAAATGCATAAACCAATCGTCTATTTCCTTTGCTTTTCTAATATTACCATCATTTGCCTTTGCCCATTGGCGGCGGTTTGCCAAATTGACCAGATGTTGTTCAAGGGCATTGCCGAATCTTTTTGCCGGGGCTTGTTTCTGCGCGTTTTCTTCTTCTCCCGAAAGACCTTTTGCCATTGTCGCCGGAGTAATATCGGAGAAATGCCTTTCTTCAAAAAAGCATATAACGGCTTTTCTGTCATCATAGAGTGATGATAATTGTATGCTGTCGGGTATAACGAGCCGCAGTCCTTTTTCAACAGCATCTATCTTAGTTTGCAACTGCTTAATCATATTTAGCGTACTATCATATTGAGTTGTACCTTTTTGCAATCTATGCAGATTATTCCCCCAATACAATAAATTCTGTTTTGTTTCGGGTAAACTAGCACCTTCTTTTTGTACAACCAGCACATTAAGTTTTTCAAATACCGTTTTTAATAACGACGTCTTTCCTGTGCCGTTCATTCCGGTAATGATAAGATTCCTCCCATTAAGTTCAATATCAATGCTTTTATTGGTGTGGGGAATTACGCCCGATATATGTTTTATACATCCGCCCATCATTCACTCCCTTCAAAGATCCTGTTTTTGAATTCTTCCTCAATGCAGGCAATTTTCCAGTTTTCATTTGCCGCCTTAATGGCTTCCAGATTGTTGTCGCCGTTGACAAAAACAATGTCGAAGTTTCGCTCTTCGGCATTTGTCCGGTATTTGGTAAAGTATGCGTCAAGGGCGGCGTTACTTGTTGTCAGGTCGCCGGTAATGGTACGCCAGATTATCAGGCAGCGGTTTCCGTCCGGCAAAATGCCTGTAACTGTTCTAAAGGCATAATCGCCCTGGGGGTCTGGTTTTAGGGTAACGGTATTTTCCGTATTACCGGTTTTAGACTTTAGCGCTGAATAATATTGGGCGGCGTCCTGGTGAAACACGGTCAAGCCGGTAAGATAGTTAAAGGTCTCCACAAGATCAACAGGGGCGTCTTTAGTTTCGTTATGTTCGGTGGTTTTTAACCGGTAATCGAAAGGCGTGTTGAACTTTTCAAGGTTAAGCCTGCTGTCTTTTGATTCGGCGTCAAACATATAATTTATTAGATACTCATTGCCAAAAAGGCTGTATTTTTTATGCGTCTCATCGGAAAGCGCGATATTGGTGAGGGTATCTTCGTAGCTTTCCAGCTTAAAGTATTTAATGATCTGGGAAATGCCTGTGGCGTGACTAAGCGGCTTACCATCTTTCCAGTTTTTGGCATAAACGGCCTTTTGCATACGGGGCTTGGTAACGGTATTAAAATATTCGCCCATTTCGACAAGAATGTATTTTCTGTTGCCATCGTCTTCCCGGTTCAGGTTTATTACCGCGTGGCCGGTTGTCGCGGAACCTGCGAAGTAGTCAAGAACAATGCCATTTTTTTTCAGTCCCATTACACGCAATGAATCCTCAACCGCATAGATGGACTTTGGATAAGAAAACAATGCATAGTCGGTAAACATCTTTTTCAAATATCCCGTCCCATGTTCAGTAGATGAGTATCTTGCGTCTATCCAGTTTGTTGTGGCAGTCATACCTTCAGGCGGACGGTATTTGTAATATACCGTTCCAACACCGTTTTCCCTGTACATTAGATACGTAAGATTTTCCATTGCGGTTTCAATTCCCCAACGCCATCTTCGATGTATACCATTTTCATCTATCGGCCAGCAGACAATTTCATTCTTTCGCGGTTTCTCTATGTCTTCCCACGCTTTTGAATTATCGTTCCATGTCATTTCTGGTAGTCTGAACGCTTTGCCATTATAGTAAATAGGATAATAAGCTTTCGGACTATCTGCTCTTTCAGAATCAGACCCTCGTTTTCTTAATAGTTCCCACATGAAAGGTCCAATATTATCTTTTTCCTTATAGCGTTTATCCAAATTTTCAGTACGATCTATTTTTGAGACAACGACATCAGGTTTTTTTGAATAAAACAATATGTATTCATGTGAAATTGCAAAACCTGTTTTCATAGGTCTGCCGGACGGATTATTACGGACAACAACAGTTCCCAATTCATTTTTGTCGAATACTATATCCAATACATTATGTGCGAGTTTCTCTTCGGTATCATCAATCGCAAACGCAAAAATACCGTCATTACTTAAAATATTTCGAGCTAAAATACATCTATCATTTATCAATGAAAGCCACGAAGAATGTTTATATCCATTTTTGTACAGTATTTCAGACGCTGATGTATTATACGGCGGGTCAATATAAATACAATCAACTTTTGATTTATATCTCTCACGCAGCAAATTCAAGGCTTGAAAATTCTCGCTGTATATCAAAACGCCGTTTGTCTGCTCATCAAGATTGTCAATCGCCGCTATAAGGCGTTCTGTAAAATCCCGGCTGAAGTGTTTTGTATCAATGACAAGATTTTGGTGTTCCTTCAGGAATTCAAGCTTTGGCGGATCGGTGAACTTTACCGAAAAAGACGATGCGCCACCGCCGGCTGATTCATCGACAGCATACAGTTCTACCCATTCCCGCGTCTGCGCCTTGTTTTTACGGATTTCTTCATAAAAGGCTTCGGGGATTTTATCAAGGGTAATACACCAATCCGTACTAATCACCAATTTCTTTTTAAGCCAGAGTTTCTTTTGAAAATCTTCAATTTGGGAAAGAAAATCAATCAGTATTTTTGCTATGCGCTTTACGGCTTTTACTTTTGCAAGATACGTTTCAACCCGTCTTTCATCGGCGGTATCCAGATCGTCAAGAAAAATAATTTCGTTTTTAATATAAAAATCAAGCTCACGGGCAAGAAAGCGGCGCAAATCTTTATAGATAAAGTAATCAAAAGTATTTTTTGCGACATAGGCTTCCAGATGTTTTTCAAGCAGGGTCTTGGGCTTTTTCTTGCTATCGCCGGCAGAAACAGTCTGTAACAGGGAAGCCCAATTTTTATATTTGGAAACTATGGTTTCGGAAATACATTTATAGTTATCCTCGTTATATGCAGCCTGTTTCTTCTTTTCCGGCGATATATCGTACACAAAACGGATTACCATTTCAGTGTCTTCGGGGTTCGTTTCGATGACCGGCAAACCGGACTCACCGTCCGCGGACTTCCACAGCATAAAACAGCGGCCGTTGCCGTTAGTTTCTTTGTTGTTGTTTTGTTCGGTACTTGCGTCAACGATGCGGAAATGGACTGTTTTACCGCCGTCTTTGAAAGAATAATTCTTAAAGTGCTCTGATGTTTTTATGTAATACTGATCCTGGTTCGCCCAATAAAGTTTTACTTCCTCGCCTTCGTAGGAAATTGCGTAAACATCTTTTTTGTACCGGCGCTTGGAAATAAAATCGCCTTCTTCGTAGTAACGGTTAAAAAACCCAAAAAGATGGGAATAGACATCGGCCTCAAGACCGGACAGGTCTACGCCCTTGACCAGTTGTTCTTTTAATTGTTTGTAATCCGCTGTGTTCTCCGCACTGCCGCCATATTTTGCCGCTTCGGTCTCCATACAGCGCATTTTTTCTTTAATTTCGCCGGTGTCGGCGGCAAAGGGAGCAAGGGTTTCATTGACCCGCATGGGGAGTTCTTCGCGCAGAAATTTGCTTACGGCTTCTTTGCGGATTCGCAGTATGCGGTATATGCCAAAATCAAGATCGGCCTTGTCGAGTTCGAATATTCCTTCCAATAGGTCTATAAGTCTATCCAACTGAGCCGACATGAACACTCCTTCGAAAAGTTGCTTTTCATGGGTAATCCAGGACAAAAATGAGGATTACTATGAATTTTTAGTATATAAACTTTTGACGAAAGCGATAAGAAGCCGCCTAACTTGTTGTGGGTAGAAACATGACGCCCCAGAAAACTTTTTTATGGATGGGGGAAGCCGGCGCTTTGTAGATAGACTTTGTAGAATTAACGTGAGTTCAATGAAAAGCTAAACTGAGAGGCAAAGCCTTCTCATCTTGGAAGCCTCTGATGTACGGTTTAGAAGGCAGAAAACTATAGGCCGATAACGCCGCCGGGAGCGATTAACAGTTATATGGGGCGGTCAGTACTGTTTTTTCAGGAGAAACGCAAGAGGCTGACCGGGAAATAACCATGCTAGTGGACTGATTAGACTAAAAAAAGAATTTTACCGCCAAGTCGAATGAGCCTCCCCGCCGCAGAGGCGCAAACAAGGCAAGCGCGCAAAATTTGCGGCGGGGTATTAAACCAGACTTTGCGAATCAAAAAAGTGCCGTTAAAACCATATCAAATTCAGGATTTTCCCGAAATCAAAATTGTTGGCGGGTGGACTGATGTCTTGACATCTTTCAAACTGTGGGTAGCGGGCTCAAGACCGGAAGAAGAATATTTTACCTCAAAGTCGAAAAAGGAAAGAGAAAGAGAAAGAGAAATTAACAATTATCAATGAGCAATTAACAATGAGCAATGAGGGCGGGGGGTGGCGGAAGACCGCCGCGGGCGGGCTGGAGACAGCGGCCTTTAAACATTTATAGGCAACAGTAAGTTTTTGGGGCCTACGCCATGCTGCCACATACTTACACACGCTCACTGGGAGAGCGTGCCGTTTTTGGGCGGGGGCGTGACTATGAGGCAGTTGCAAACTTGTTTGCACGTTTGCCGATGATGCGGGGAAACAGCGCCCCCCTCCTGAATTGAAAAATTAGCCGCAAATTACACAAATTAACGCGAATTATGAAAGCATAAACAAACCTTTCGAAGACCGCTATCGGCTCAAAATCCGCTCCGCCGCCAACGAGGGTCTGGCAGCCGCGTATGCAATCGCCGTTTTCGGACCCGAAGGCACGTAGCAAAGCCCTCCTGCGGTATGCTAGCGCGGAGCGCATGTAAAACCCGCTGGCGGGCGCGGAGCGCATGTGCCTCCATGGCAAATGGGTTGGCGGGGGGGTATATTTTTGCTATACTTTTTAAGATGACATTTGAAGTTACGGCGACAAGGCGCAGACCCAAAACATTTGACGAACTTGCGGGGCAGGAATTTGTAAGCGCCACACTAAGAAAATCCATTGAAGCCGGAAAAATAGCGCACGCTTACCTATTTTCCGGACCACGGGGCTGCGGAAAGACAAGCGCGGCGCGGATATTGGCGCGGTCGTTGAACTGTGAAAAAGGCGCGAGCGTTGAACCCTGCGGAGCGTGCTCGAACTGCGTCGAGATAAGCAAAGGAAGCAGTCTTGACGTTATAGAAATTGACGGCGCGTCTAATACCGGCGTGAATGACGTGCGGCAGATTAAAGACGAGGTAATGTTTCCACCAAACTCGTCCCGGTACAAAATATATATAATTGACGAAGTACACATGCTTTCTAACAGCGCATTCAACGCGCTGTTAAAAACGATAGAAGAACCGCCGCCATACATAGTTTTTATTTTTGCGACCACGGAACTACATAAAGTTCCGGCAACAATTAAAAGCCGCTGCCAGCAGTTTGCGTTTAAACTAATACCGGTAGAAACTATAAAGGGGCTTCTTGGCGATGCCTGTAAAGAACTTGCGATAGAAGCCGAAGACGAGGCGTTGTTTTGGATTGCCCGTGAATCCACCGGCAGCCTCCGCGACGCGTACACACTTTTTGACCAGGTAGCGTCTTTCTCGGAAGGGCATATACGCGCGGCTCTTATTCGTGAAAAACTTGGACTTGTCGGCTTAGACAATCTTAACGCGCTTGCCGAAGCCTGCGCTTCCGGCGATACTGGGGGCGCTTTCACGCTGCTTGACACTGTTATTGAAAACGGCGTTTCTGTTGAACAGTTTATCATTGACCTTGCCGGATTTTACCGCAGCCTGCTGCTGCTAAAAAGCGGCGTTACCAAAGAAAGTTTACTAGGCTATGCGCCCGAGCGTTTTTCCGCAAAAGTGCTGGAAGCATTGAGCGTACAGCGTTTGGAGCAGGGCGTAAAACTGCTGCTTGACACGCACCGTTCGATACGCTGTTCAGTTTCGCCGCGTTTTGAGCTTGAAACCACGGTTGCGGAACTTTGCGCCCTGCCCAAGTGGGTATCCCAGGATGATCTGCGAAACGCTGTCGAGAGTGTACGCTCTATTTTTGGCGCAAAAATGTCCGGCATATCGTCCGCGCCTGTACGGCATGAAACCGGTGTTGAAAAAGCGGAAACCGGGCACAGGCGTTCTGAAAGTCCTGAAAAAGCTATGTCATTTGCCGATGAATTCAAGCGAAGGATAGCGGCGCGCGGGAATTCCGGCGATGGGCAAATTACGGGACAGTCCGCGGGACAAGGCGGCGGGCAGAATGTGGAGAATGTAATGTACGAGACGCGTGAAAGTATTGTTGCGCCGGAAGTAAAGTTGGTAGAAAAGGTTTTTCAGGCAACTGTGGTAAAATGATGTATAGTACTTCTATTTATGAGCCTCCCCGCCGCAGAGGCGCAAACAAGGCAAGCGCGCAAATTTGCGGCGGAGTATTAAACTTGTGAGTCGCAAGTTCTATAAATAAAAAGATGAACCGGTAGAAAAACCTTACGGCTTGCGTTACAGTGAAACTATCAAAACAACATCGGACGACAAAAGGGGGTCTTCCATGTTCCAGTTCATCAATAATATCCTAGAACAGTTTTTGCCTTGTTTCAATAGGCAGGCAAGCTGGGTTAATTTTTGCAGTATCATCATCGGCTTTATCATAAGGCCCGATATGCGGGGAGTAAGTTCGGTTATATCGGCACT